>DATICR010000201.1:0-2270 GCA_035456745.1 Ignavibacteriaceae bacterium | reverse complement strand
TAAATTTCCGGGAATTTCATAATTAGATAAAATGTTATACAGAATAGTCCATATTCTGAATACCGCTGGAATTGAATAACCTCCGCCGAAAGTAAATAATGCACGGCCTTTGCACTTTGATTTTACCAGTTCGACCACTTTACGGAAAATTTTTTCAAAATCTTGAGTAGTTAGTAAAAGATCTGCTAATGGATCTGAAAAATGAGCGTCTGCACCCGCCTGCACTACAAGTGCACTCGGCTTAAACCAGGAAAGCGCCGGTTCCAGAATTTTATTCATTACTTCGAGATATGAATCACCTTCCGTAAATGGTTCCAGAGGAATATTTAATTTTAATGACCTCCCCATTCCCTGCCCCCGCTCGTGAATATAACCTGTGCCGGGAAATAAATATTCACCGGATTCGTGAAATGAGATTGTCATTACCTTATCGTCGGAATAAAAAATTTCCTGAACACCATCACAATGATGAACATCAAGATCAAGGTAAGCAACGTGCCAGCCTGCATCTGTCATCTGTTTTATTGCCAGGGCTAAATCGTTATAAATACAAAAACCTGAAGCTAATGAAGGATGGGCATGATGAAATCCGCCGCCCATTTGCAGCACCAGTTTTGCTTTATCCTCAAGTAATAATTTGGCACCTAGTAAAGTGCCGCCTGCTTGGTACCTTGCAGCTTCAGCCATTCCGGGAAAAATTGGATTATCAAGTGTACCCAATCCTATTATTTCAGCATCAGGATCGTTATTACCAAGGCTAAGACTTTCAACTTTTTTAACATACTCCTTTGAATGGATCGCATATAATTCCTCAGGCTGAACCGGTTCAGGCTGAATAATATTTTTTAAAAGACCTAATTCCCGGAGAAGATCGACTACCATTTCGACCCTTACAGGATCAAATGGATGTCCCTGTCCGGGATTATAATTACTGTAAAAGGGATGGTATATTATTTTACACATGCTATATGAACAGGCCAGACAACTTCAAACCCGGCATTACAAATTGCTTCGGCAAGTATTTTCATTTCAATTGTGCCGACTCTCAGTACAAGTCTGATTTTTCTATCTTTATCCGGGTAGGATAAAATGGAATGGATATTTATGTTTCGTTCAGCAAGTAGGGCAGTAAGTCGTGCAAGTTCTCCGGAACGATCAGGAAGTTTTACATCAAGTCTTCCCGAAGGACGGTGTATACCTGTTAAGAGCAGTAATGCATCAAGTAAATCCATTCCGGTAACTATACCCACAAGTTTCATTTCCTCAATTACTGGCAGACATCCGATTTTAAGCTCGCGCATTGTACGGGTTGCAATTTCAATAGGATCAGAAGGATGGGTGAATTGAACGGGGTGACTCATTATCTTTTCAATTTCCGCATCAACATCAAATGGTTCAATTGTCAACCTGCTTGTTGCCAATCTCAGATCTCTGTCTGTCACAATCCCAACCACTATATCGTTATCCATAACCGGAAGATGACGTATATTTTTCTGTTGCATTATTTTATAGGCCTCTTTCAGTTTGGTTGTGGGAGAGACTGTTACGGGATCAGGATGCATAACTTCACGGATTATCATCGCATTTCCTTTTTAATAATTTAATAAGTCGGTCTTTCCGCTCCGCCTGATTTAATAGATAATAAAATATCACCCATTATTAAAGGCTTATCACCTATTATAATCAGGGCTTCAAATTCCCAGAGCCAGGGAATTTCTTCAATCATTTGAGAAAGTCTGCCAAGGACTTCTTTAATACCACTCGTTTCATTGAGGTTCATTTCTTCAAGAGTCTCATTAAGATCAGCATCCGTAAGAGGAGTGATACGGAGAATAGATTTTGTTTCTGACATTTCTATTTCTATCAATGGTCCAAACAATGGATCAGGCTTTACTCGCACTTTTATATTGATTGCTTTCCCATCACCCCTATCAGAATAATTTATACCAAAGCATTCAAGCAGATTAACAGCTTTGGTATGATTTAATGTTGAAATTGCTTGTGAGGAATTTAGTCCTTCCAGTTCATTATTAATCAACATGCGTGCTTCACCGGCTTTTACATCTTTATTCCAGACGAGTTTTCCGGGAGGTTTCTTCCGGTATTCAACATATTTAACCACTCTGCCAAGTGCATTTACAGCCGACTCCGGAAATCGAAACGCCGGGAATTTTCTGAGTTTATTCTCATCATCTTCAATTGCCAGAGTCCCCTCAACACCCATAAGGCATAGAAGCACCGTTTTCTGAATTCCCGATTGTTCCTCTGCG
>DATICR010000200.1:0-6287 GCA_035456745.1 Ignavibacteriaceae bacterium | reverse complement strand
GAACGGTTTATTTTACGGTAACAGTAGCCCCGGAGAATACGATTGGACTGACCGGATATTTTTCCAATTGCGGTGTAATTCAAAAACTGCTTCCTGTAAAAGGAGATTCGGTTATGTATAAAGAATTGGAACATAATCTGTTGAAAAGGTACCGGTTTAGAAGATTTAATGATCTGAAGACATATACAGACAGAACAACAAATCAATTGTTTAGTAATTACAGACCGATGTTCCTAATGTTGTCACAATTTTACTTTAATAAAGGAGATAAATCTAAAGCCCGGTATATTTTTGAATTAATGGAATCAAAGCTTCCATCCTGGAGATTTACAAAATCAGATAATGAACCAATACAAAACTTCAGAAATTTATTGCACTGAAGTCCCGATTTCCGCGGTCATCAAGTGTTCCGAATGAAGTAAGGATAATTCAGGATTAAAATCGTCCGTATTGAATGAGGGACTATCGAGATGACCGAAAATTTGGAAACTTAGAGTGAGTAAATCCGTATAATATCTCGGTAAATTTATTTATCTTTAAATAGCCCTGATTTCAGGGCTTAATGATTAATATAGAGTTTATGTGTAAAAAATGGCTGCCCTTTCATTGTGAGTTTAATTTTATACCGGCAGCCATTATGAATTTATGAATTATATAGTTAAAGATTTTCTTGATACGAAGGTAATTAAAAATTTCCTGGGGATAATTACGTCCGGTTGGGGAGAAATTAACACACTTTACTCTTCACCTTTTCACGGTTCATCAAAAAGCCTCATTGTATACGGTCTTTCTCAAAAAGTAAATCAGCTTGTTATTCTTCTCCCCGATACAAAATCTGTTGATGAATTTAAAGTCGAACTGTCTGTACTGGGTCTTTCCGATAATCTGCTGACAGTAAATGAATATCGGTCGGAACCATTACAGGAAATATTGACCGAGCTTACAAAAAGGGAAAGGTTTATACTTTTAACAACATACAATATTTTAAATTGTGAGCTGCCCTCAAAAGAAAAGCTCAGTGAAAAAACCACGCATATACAGGTCGGCGGTAATCTTACCTATAATGACATTATCGAATATTTGAATCTCCTTAATTATCAGAAAGATAAATTCGTGGAAGCTCCGGGCGATTATACACAGAGAGGCGCGATTATTGATTTCTGGTCGTATAGTGAGCATAGTCCCGCCCGACTTGAGTTTGATGGTGATTTCCTTGAATCAATCCGTTATTTTGATCCTGAAAGTCAGCGTTCAATCGAACAAATCAAAGAAGTTACTCTTGCAGCTTCATTGGGCGGCAATGGGGATAAACAAAGGTTTACGGATATTTTTTCTTATCTGAAGAATCCTCTTATACTGGCTTCTGCATATGAAATGAAGAACTTTACTTCTGAAAAATTCAATTGTTTTTTGGAGGCTGTCAAACCGGAAATATCAGCGGAAACCCTTTCGACCGAAACTGATGAAATTACATATCTTGATGAGTTTCCGGAAGAAACAAAATTAAATGGGAACAATGGATTTAAACCGGCATCAGAAATCTCTGCATCAGATTATAAAAAATATATTTCAGTCCCGGGTACAAAATGGCTGATGGAGGAAGAGCTTGGTCGGTCGGAAGATAGGATAAATCCTGCTATATCAGAAACACCCGTAATAAATTCGAATTATGAGGTTCTGTTTAATATTCTGAAAGATTATGCAGAAAGGAATTTCAGAATAATTGTAACATCCGAGAATGAGCTGCAGACGACGAGACTTCATGACCTTTTAATCGAATTTAAAAAAGAACTTGCGCAATTAATAGAATCAGGTAGAGTAAAAATTGAAACTCTGGCTATCCGGAAAGGTTTTCTACTGAAGGATGATAAGCTTCTGATTTTAACAGATTATGAAATTTTTAATAAACCTTACAGAACTAAAATCCCTTCCTCCCGCAAATACAGGAAATCAAAATCCAGAGCGGCTGCATCAATTAAAAAAGGGGATTATGTTGTACATGAAGATTATGGCATTGGTAAATATACCGGACTGGAAACAATAAGGATTGGGGAAGCCGAACAGGAATCGATGAAACTTCTTTATGCAGAGGGCGGGGTAGTTTATGTTAACTTAAATTACTTAACACTTGTCAAAAAATACTCATCGAATGAAAATCTTAGTCCTACTTTGTCTACACTCGGCACAGCCGACTGGGCAAACACAAAATCCAAAACCAAGAAAAAGATTAAAGAAGCTGCACGAGAACTTATTGAGCTTTATGCAAAAAGGAAAGCTACCAGTGGATATTCGTTTGGAGCTGATACAGTATGGCAGAAAGAGCTTGAGGCTTCATTCCTGTATGAAGATACTCCCGATCAGGAAAAGGTAACTGAGGAAGTCAAATCTGACATGGAAGCTGAAAATCCTATGGACAGACTTGTCTGCGGTGATGTGGGTTTCGGCAAAACGGAGGTTGCAGTGCGTGCAGCATTTAAGGCAGTGCAGGATGGAAAACAGGCAGTGATACTTGTTCCGACAACCATCCTTGCCGAACAGCATTATAATACATTTAAGGATCGGCTTACGCAATTTCCTGTTTCTGTTGAAGTGCTGTCAAGATTTCAAACAAAGAAAAAGCAGACAGAAATTGCTGATAATCTAAAGGATGGTAAAGTTGATGTGGTTATTGGTACCCATCGCCTTTTATCAAAAGATGTATCTTTTAAAGACCTTGGACTCCTGATTATAGATGAGGAACACAGGTTTGGAGTTACAGCAAAAGAAAAGCTTCGTTCCTATAAAGTAAATGTAGATACTTTGACTTTAACAGCTACACCAATTCCACGTACTCTGAATCTTTCGTTGCTTGGCGCAAGAGATCTGTCAATTATTGCTACTCCACCTCCAAACCGCCAGCCGATTTATACACAGGTCGCGGTATTTGATATACATAAAATTAAAGAATGGATAATGAATGAGCTCAGGAGGAATGGCCAGGTTTATTTTGTGCATGACAGAGTTCAGTCTATCGATAAGCTTGAAGGTTATCTGAATAAGTATATTCCGGATATCAGAATTGCTGTAGCTCACGGACAAATGAAAGCAAGTCAGCTTGAAAATGTAATCCATGGATTTCTTAACAGAGAATATGATGTACTTCTTTCAACTAAAATTATTGAATCGGGAATTGATATTCCTAATGTGAATACAATCATTGTAAATCGTGCCGACAGGTTCGGACTTGCGGAGCTACATCAATTAAGAGGAAGGGTAGGCAGATCAAGCAGACAAGCGTATGCATATTTTATTGTGCCGTCACTAAACGGAATAAATAAAAAAGCCCTCAGAAGACTTCAGGCAATTGAAGAATTTACAGATGTCGGCGCAGGATTTAATATTTCAATGCGCGATCTTGAAATCAGAGGTGCGGGCAACCTTCTCGGGACAGAGCAGACAGGGTTTATTAATGAAGTCGGATTCGACCTTTATGTAAAGCTGATAAATGAAGCCGTCGAAGAGCTGAAATATCAGGAATTTAAAGAAATATTCAAGAGTCTACCGAAACAGGAAGAACGTACAGAACCGACTATTGATGCATATTTTGATATTGGAATTCCGAAAGAATATATGCCTGAGCAGATGGACAGGCTGAGTTTCTATACTTCACTATATTCGATAAAAGAAATTTCTGAGCTTGAAGAGTTGAAGGATGAGATGATAGACCGCTTCGGTCCATTGCCCCTGTTGGTCAAGAGGTTAATTGCAGCGGCAACCCTCAAATTATATTCTTCTTTTGCATTATTTGAAAGAATAATTATCCAGCGGAAAAATATTTTCGTAATGCTTCCTAAAGGTGAAAAAGAAGATTATTACAAATACAAATTTGTGGAGCTTATGAGATTTATAATGGATAATTATAACAATAAGATCAAATTCAGCCAGCAAAAGAATTTGTTAAGATTAATTATTCCCAATAATTTTGAATCTCCCGAAAAGCTTATGGACTTTATGATTGAATTCAGCAGACAGGTGAAAGGTTTGTTTGAAGTTGAAAGATCAAAGGTAAAAGGTTAAAGTATTGAATAAAATTGATTTTGCTAATACCAGCGTGTATTTTAATTAAAGTAATAAAACTAATTTAAGTGATAGCTAAAAAAATACATATTGTGAAAAAGGACGAACAGAAAAGTGATTATGATTTCTGGAAAACACAATCTTATGAAACCAGGCTTCGCGCTCTGGAACAGATAAGGGAGGAGTATAATAGCTGGAAATATGGTACTAACCGAAGATTTCAAAGAGTTTATAAAGTTATTAAACGAATATAATGTTCGATATCTGATCGTAGGGGGTTATGCAATTGCTTTATATGGACACCCGCGATACACAAAGGATCTTGATTTATGGATATGGTCAAATAAAGAAAATGCAAAAAAACTTTTAGAAGTACTTGATAAATTTGGTCTTTCAGGTTTTGATTACAAAATCGAAGATTTTTTAAATACTGATAATATTATCCAATTAGGAGTCCCGCCAAATAGAATAGATTTGATAATGGATTTGACTGGTGTAGATTTCGAGTATTGTTATACTCTCAGGAAAGTCATAGAAATTGATAAAATAGAATTACCGGTGATAGATTTGGATAATTTAAAGAAGAATAAGAAAGCATTGGGAAGACACCAAGACCTGGCTGATCTGGAAAACCTTGAATAGCATATTGCAATTTAGAAAAAGCATAAATGTTAAAGACTGTAGAAATATATACTGATGGGGCGTCAAGCGGGAATCCGGGACCGGGAGGATATGGGGTAGTTCTGATACATAATGATAATAGAAAAGAATTATCAGGGGGCTTCAGAAAGACGACAAATAACCGGATGGAGTTGATGGCAGTAATTGAAGGGTTATCTGCTCTGAAATCGAAATGCAAAGTTATCATACATAGTGATTCGAAATATATCGTCGATGCTGTTCAGGAAGGATGGATTTATAAATGGTCAGAAAGAGGATGGATGCGGGATAGAAAACATAAAGTCGAAAATCCTGATTTGTGGAAAAAATTATTTGCATTATTAAAAGAACATGAAGTCGTATTTACCTGGGTTAAGGGGCATAACGGACATATTGAAAATGAAAGATGCGATATCCTTGCGGTAAAGGCCTCTCAGTCAAAAAACCTGCAGGTTGACGAATATTATGAATCAAAAAAAAATGAAGACTCATTGTTTATATAACAAATTTTCTACAAACGTTTTTTAAGATGATTTGAATATTAGTGTTGAATTTTTACTAAGTTTGTTAGGATTTAAGGAGCTTATTTGAACTGTCCTTTTTGCGATCATCCAATGGTAATACTTGAGCTCAATCAGGTCGAAGTTGATTATTGTACAAACTGCCATGGAATCTGGCTGGACGATGGTGAGCTTGAGCTGTTGCTGGCGGATTCGGAAGAAAAGATGAAACTTTTGAGCTCTTTAGTAGTTGATAAGAGTAATAAAGAAAAGAAGATTAAATGTCCCATCTGTCTGAAAAAAATGGATAAAGTTTTATGCGGTACAGAAAACAAGATAACTCTTGATATGTGTAAAAAACATCATGGAATCTGGTTTAATGAAGGAGAGCTTGAAAGTGCAGTTGAAATGGTTGGACTTGATAAGCAGGATAAAATAATTGGTCTTCTTAAAGAAATGTTTTCTCATAAATTAAATAATTAATGAGGTAAAAATGGTTGCCGGAATAATAATCATTGCATTAATTCTACTGGTCGTAATCTTTCTTATATCAAGCTACAACTCTCTTATAAGGTTACGTAACCAGGTTAAAAATGCCTGGGCACAGATAGATGTGCAGTTAAAAAGACGTCATGATCTTATCCCGAATCTGATTGAAACAGTAAAAGGATATATGAACCATGAACGGGCTACTCTGGAAAATATAACCAATGCAAGGAGTCAGGCTGTTAGTGCTCAGACTGTTTCTGAAAAAGCAAAAGCAGAGGCACAATTAACGGAAGCTATCGGAAAATTCAACCTGGTGGTAGAAAATTATCCCAATTTAAAAGCCAATGAGAATTTCCTTGCACTTCAGGAAGAATTAACTTCGACCGAAAATAAAATATCATTCTCACGTCAGAGCTATAACGATCAGGTGTTATTCTATAATAATAGGATTCAGATGTTTCCTTCCAATATGATCGCGACAATGTTTAATTTCAAACAGGAAGACTTCTTCCAGGTTGAAGATCAAACTGAAAGAGCTGTACCGAAAGTAAGTTTTCCTTAAAATATTTTATCTGTGCGATG
>DATICR010000199.1:0-5415 GCA_035456745.1 Ignavibacteriaceae bacterium | reverse complement strand
ATTAAAAATAAGAATCCCCACCTGAAGTTATCTCCGCTGATTTATGGTGGCGGGCATGAAAATGGCCTGCGTTCCGGAACATTAAATGTCCCGGGGATTGTCGGATTTGGAAAAGCGGTTGAGATAGCTTCAAAAAAAATTGAATCTGAATCTCACAGATTGTCATCATATAGAAATAAAATGTTAATAACCTTTATAGATAAGCTTGGTGGTGTAAGTTTAAATGGAGATCCTGATAACCATCTTCCGAATAATTTAAACTTATGTTTTGACGGTATTCGCTCGGAAAATCTCATAATGAATCTAAGAAATATAGCTATATCTACGGGGTCAGCTTGTACTTCTGCATCATTAAAACCAAGCCACGTACTTAAAGCGATTGGTTTGAATGATGAAGAAGCAAAATCATCTATAAGATTTGGACTTGGCAGATTTAATACTGATGAGGAAATCAATTATGTAATTGAAGAGGTTATCAAAACTGTAAAAGAGTTAAGAATGAGTTCCCAATTAAATAAAACAGAAATTACTATTCATTAAAACAAAGGACGTAAAATGCTCCGGGGAAAATTAAATGATTATTTTGAAATACTTAAAGATGAAGAATTACAATTTATGAATTTCCTGAAAGCCAAATATCCTTTTTTTCATAAATCCAATTTTTTCTTCAGAGATTTACAATACGGAATAAGAAAATATTTCGGGATGAAAGGAATAAAAATTTCCTACACTGATTCAGAAAGGCTTACAAGGGAATTAGCTTCATATTATGAAGTGAAACAAATTTTCATTCCCGTCAGCAATCAAACCTGGTCATTAAATTATCCCGAATTTGTGACGACAGTCCCAGGAGATCCATTATAAGTATAATAATTTTAATTAATATTGAATTTTTGTTTGTCTAAAAAGGAGAAAAACATGATGACAACGGAAACAAAAATTGAAAATGAAATATCGATAACTGCAAAAGCAGCCAAAGAAGTTAAACAAATTCGACTAGAGAATAATATCCCGGAGAACTATGGCTTACGTATTGGAGTGAAAGGCGGCGGCTGTTCAGGACTAACGTATACTCTGGGTTTCGATGCTGAGGCAAGGGAAGGTGATACTATTATAAATGATAACGATATTAAATTATTTGTCGATGGAAAAAGCCTCTTCTACCTTATGGGCACTCAGCTGGATTACACTGATGGCTTGAATGGTAAAGGATTTGTGTTTAATAATCCGAATGTAAAGAAATCCTGCGGTTGTGGTGAATCATTCGGAGTTTAATAAAATTTATTTGTGTATTATTTATTAATTATTTGGAGGAGGTTAGCTAATGGGAATATTTGAATTACCCAAATTGCCCTATCAGTATGATGCATTGGAGCCATACATTGATAAAACAACGATGGAAATCCATTACACCAAACACCATAATGCTTATGTAACTAAATTGAACGAGGCGGTTACCGGTACAGATATGGAGAGTAAATCACTGGAGGATTTATTGAAGAATGCCTCCAAACAACCTGTAGCAGTCAGGAACAATGGAGGAGGTCATTATAATCATTCTCTGTTCTGGACAATAATGAAAAAAGGCGGAGGCGGATTTCCAAAAGGTGATCTTGAAAGCGCTATTAAATCTTCATTCGGTTCTTTTGAAGAGTTCAAGAGTAAGTTCAGTGCAGCAGCTGCAGGTAGATTTGGATCAGGGTGGGCCTGGCTCATAAAAAAGGATGGGAAGCTTGCAATAACATCTACGGCAAACCAGGATAACCCTATTATGGATGTCGCAGAAGAAAAAGGTGCGCCAATTCTCGGACTTGATGTATGGGAACATGCATATTATTTAAAATATCAAAACAGACGTCCCGAGTATATTGAAAACTGGTGGAATGTAATTAATTGGGATGAAGTTACCCGACGATTTAAAGAAGCCAAATAAATTGTTAAATTTGAGGCGGAATATTTTCCGCCTTTTTTTATTATGAGTAAGAAATGTTGACAGAAATTCCGCTTTTTCCTTTAAATATAGTTGTATTTCCTTTTTCAAAATACCCACTTCATATTTTTGAAAATAGGTACAAGATAATGATTAACAAATGCCTTCTTGAAAAAAAAGGTTTTGGAATTGTGACAAAAATTGAAAATGAATTATCCAAAATCGGCAGCTATGTTGAAATAGATACTATACTTCAGAAATTTGATAACGGAGAAATGGATATATCGGTTCAGGGCAAAGGAAGATTCTTTGTTAAAAACATTAGAACGCATCCAGATAAATATCTCATTGGAGAAGTTAATGAATACAATGATATAACATCCGAGGTGGATCCTTCCCTGCTCGCTGAATTGCAAAATTCATTTGAACGGATTATTGAAAAGGCTAACTTTCATCTGGAGGAATCTTTCTGGAGGAATTATGAAGAAACAGGATTAAAATCTTTTAAACTTGCTGAGAAATCAGGATTGACATTACAACAGCAGCAAGTATTATTAACTTTCAGGGATGAGAACAAAAGGGTAAACTATCTTATAGGCCACTTTGAAAATATTGAAAAACAGATTTCAGAATCCTCCTCAATCCGCAGTCTCATTATGGGTGACGGTTATATCAACTAAGAACTAAATAGACATGTACAAAAAAAGGGAAAGCTTTTAACTTTCCCTCAAATGTCCTACTGGTTAATTTACTTTAAAGTTCAGCTCTGATATGTTTTTCTACAATTCTTAATCTGTTAATAGAACGTTTCAATGCATTTTCAGCTCTCTCAATATTCGTAGTTTCCGTTTTATGTGCCAGTCTTTCTTCTGCTCTTTCTTTTGCGCTTGTGGCTCTTTCAACGTCAATATCTTCGACCGCTTCCAGTGAATCAGCCAAAATAAGTACCTGGTTATTCAACACTTCGATTGTTCCTCCACCTGTAGCATAAAATTTTTCGCTATCATCGATAAGTACAATTTTAATTGCTCCAATTTCAAATGTACTTATTAAAGGTGCATGATTTTTCAATACCTGGAAACTCCCCACCGTACCGGGAACTGTAACCGAGTTTACCCCGCCTTTGAATGAAATTTTTGATGGAGTAATTATTTCAAGCATTAACCCTGACATAATCAACTCATCTTCTTTGCTTTTTCAACGGCTTCTTCGATAGTTCCTACGTACATAAAGGCACCTTCTGGTAATGAGTCATGTTTCCCATCGATAATTTCTCTAAAACTGCGGATAGTATCTTCGAGCTTAACGTATCTTCCTTTAACACCTGTAAACTGCTCAGCAACATGGAAAGGCTGGCTGAAAAATCTCTGCATTCTTCTTGCTCTCCTTACCACTGTTTTATCTTCATCAGATAACTCATCCATACCAAGAATATTAATTATATCCTGGAGATCTTTATATTGTTGAAGGATTTCCTTACATAATTTGGCAATATTATAATGTTCATCTCCAAGGATTCCCGGTTCAAGAATTCTTGAGGTAGAATCTAACGGATCAACAGCCGGGTATATACCCAGTTCAGAAATCTGACGGCTTAAAACGGTAATTGCATCAAGATGGGCAAAAGCAGCAGCAGGAGCCGGATCTGTCAGATCATCTGCCGGAACATAAATAGCCTGTACAGATGTGATTGAACCTTTATCTGTTGAAGTAATTCTTTCCTGAAGTGCACCCATTTCTGTGGCAAGATTGGGCTGGTATCCTACTGCTGAAGGCATACGACCCAACAAAGCCGATACTTCCGAACCCGCCTGTGTGAACCTGAAAATATTATCAATGAAAAGAAGTACATCTCTTCCTTCCTCATCTCTGAAATATTCAGCGATAGTCAAACCTGATAATGCTACTCTTAAACGTGCTCCCGGTGGCTCATTCATCTGACCGAACACGAGTGAAGTCTTTTCAAGTACTCCTGATTCCTTCATCTCGAGCCATAAATCATTTCCCTCACGGGTACGTTCACCCACACCAGTAAATACTGAATAACCGCCGTGTTCCTGTGCAATGTTGTGAATTAACTCCTGGATGATAACTGTTTTACCAACACCGGCACCACCAAACAATCCTGTCTTGCCGCCCTTTGAATAAGGCTCGATTAAGTCGATTACTTTTATACCTGTTTCGAAAATTTCCTGTTGAGTTGAAAGGTTTTTGAATAGAGGAGCAGGCCTGTGAATAGGATATCTTTTTTCTGCTTTAATTTCTCCTTGAGCATCAATAGGGTCGCCTATAACATTTATTAAACGTCCAAGTGTTGCCGGTCCAACAGGCATAGAAATCGGTTCTCCTGTATCAAATGCTTCCATTCCTCTGACTAATCCATCCGTAGAATCCATTGCTACAGCACGTACTCTGTCTTCACCAAGATGCTGTTGAACTTCCGCAATAAGAATACCTTTTTCACCTTCTGTTGTTGTTCGTGGGATTTTGATTGAATTATATATACTTGGGAGATGACTGTTTTCAAATTCAATATCAATTACGGGCCCGATTACCTGAATGATTTTACCTTTTACTTCACTCATCATTTTACCTTATGAATAGAAAAAATTAGACTACAAATTTAGGGATTTGGTGAAGATTTTACAAATAAAATTACGGAAACAAAAACTGTTTGTATCTGTAGCTGGTGAGGTAGAATTAGCGAAATCCTTGAGTTAAACGGGCCAATCATAAAATCCCCGATTTCAGTTCTTCTTCTATTTCCAGTTACTTTAATAATACGAGTTTCTTAGAAGTAACAAAATCTCCGGCCTTAATCCTGTAAATGTAGATTCCGCTAGCAAGATTCCCTGCATTAAAATCTACATCAACAATACCAGCAGGAGCTACTTTATTATACAAGGTTTCTACTTTCCTGCCGAGTATATCATAAATTATAAGTTCAACTCTTTCGGATTCTGGAAGTTCAAATCTGATTGTTGTAATTGGATTAAACGGATTGGGATAATTCTGGAAAAGAGAAAAATTAAATTTCTTAATTTCGTTGTTATCAACAGAAACAGGGACTATAAATTCACCCGTACCTCCTGCTTCATTGTACCTTTTCTTAAATTCCTGCATATACTGATTTGCAATTTTAAGATCCTGAATGATGAGAGTGTTTTCATCATTATCATTTTCGGCCGCAGAGGACCAGTTATGTGATCCCGTAACTATATAAGGTAAACTTTCCGGATCCGATGCATCTATTATACTATATTTATGGTGAAGTGTCGGAGAGGGATTCGCCCACATATCTGCGTATGCAGCTAGGTTTTGAAATTCAGAGCCTGATGCGTTTACCTGATCTATTACACCTTTAATATCAGTTACACCAATGTTATATCTAGAATGTATTGATGATTCAATATCATCTCTGGTGAAAACATATAATGCCATATAAATACTCTGATTTGACGTATTAATAGTATTTATAATTTTAC
>DATICR010000198.1:0-2697 GCA_035456745.1 Ignavibacteriaceae bacterium | reverse complement strand
GTTGCACTGGTAGATATCGGGTTACCTGGTATTTCGGGGATAAATGGAATAAAAATACTCAGAAAAGAATATCCCGATATCAACATTATTATGCTGACTGTTTACAATGACCCCGCCAGAATTTTCAATTCCTTGTGTGCCGGAGCCTCCGGTTATCTGTTAAAAAATACTCCTCTTGAAGAAATAAAAAAATCAATAGAAATACTGGACAGCGGGGGATCACCAATGTCTCCTGAAATAGCCAGGAAAGTCATTGATTATTTTAATACCGGGAAATCAGAAGGATATAAATCTGATTTGACAAAAAAAGAAAATGAGATTGTGAATGCCCTCGTAGACGGGTTAAGTTACAAATTGATCGCTGACCGTATGGAAATTTCCATAGATACAGTCAGATTTCACATCAGGAATATATACCGCAAGCTGCATGTTAATTCAAAATCTGAAGTAATAAGTAAATCTCTAAAGGGAGAAATTTAGAAGAAGTTCCCATCCCTTAGCCGGCAGCACTAAATCATCATTCTAAAGTCTTGAGCCTTCAATCAGGAAAATACCCCAAAATGTCCCCAAGCGTGATGTAGTCTTAAGGCTCCACATCTGCCCCGCATCTTTATGCAGTTGTTACATCAAAAGTAATTCTTTAGTATGCAACTTAAAGTTCCCCTTTATCAACAAATTAAATCATCAGCCATTTTAAAATGGAGGAATGGACAAATGAAGATGGTTAATTTATTATTTATCACGAGGATATCAGTCCTTTCAGTTGCGGATATTATTAGTCTTGCTTATTCACAGCCATTAAATGGAATATGGATTTTTAACTATAAATAAAATTTATACGTGTTTACGTTAATCAATTAATAAATATAAGGTAGATATATGTTAAAAACGGTCACATTTTTACTGCTGCTGATTCTTGTTACATTCAATTTAAATGCTCAATATTTTCTTGATTCAACTTTCGGCTTAAATGGAATGGCCAATTTTGGTTTCGGCGGACCGGGTGAAACAAACAGCGATATGCCATTTGATATCATCACACAGTCGGATGGAAATATAATAACTGCCGGACAAAGTGATGGTCCAAATGGAATATTTGTGGCAATAGCACGTCTTTTCCCCGGCGGGCAACTCGATACGTCTGGTTTTGGAGTTGATGGCAGAGTTTATACTCATTTTGTAGTCAGAGATCGGGCATATGCAATTTCACTTCAATCTGATGGAAAAATAATTGCAGTCGGAAACGAAGCCGAATCAAATGCGGGGAGCGCAATTATGCCTTCAATATACAGGTTCAATTCTGACGGGAGTACAGATACTACATTTGCAGGCACCGGATATGTGGCGCTGAGATTTGATGCAGTTTCCAGCGGAAGCTTTTATGGAGTTTACATTCAGCCCGATGGCAAAATTCTTGCAGCAGGCAGTGAAACAGGCAATGCCAACGGAGGTTCGTACGGCTTTGGAACAATGCGTTTTTTACCAACAGGTGAACTTGATACCACATACGGGGTTATGGGTAAATCAGCAATTACTTGTAACATCTTATATAACTGGGTAGGAAGCGTCCTTTCCCCTGATGGAGGTATAATTATGGCTTCTACAGGATACGATGGAAATTATAAATATTTCCTTGCAAAGATGGATAATCTTGGGAACCGGGATACTACGTTTGGAATTAATGGAATTGCAGAATTAGCAACACAAAATAATTATTCAACTATCTTAGCAATTACTGACGATGGGAAAATTCTGATGGGCGGTACTACTTACTCTACAGATTCACATTGGCAAATGACTGTTTTCCGTTTTCTGTCTGACGGCACATTAGATTCAGCATTCGCTGCTGGAGGTAGAATTGATATGCGCTTTACAAGTGATGATTATTTAAATGATTTGATAGTCGACCAGGAAGGTAAAATACTGGTAGCAGGTGAAACCGGAAATTATGGTGTTGTTGCAAGATTAACTTCTGATGGTAATCTCGATACAACTTTCGCTTCGGAAGGAAGAATAATTCAATCTTTAAATAATAATTCAGGAACCAGTTATTTTACTTCACTTATTTTGCTTTCAGATGAGAGTGTACTTACTGTGGGCTTTGATTTTGCCTCGGGGGCAGGAAATTTTGTTGTATCAAAATTTAACAATGCGGTTACCAATGTGGCCGATAACAGCATTGTACCGGTAAATTTTGTTCTTAATCAAAACTATCCTAATCCATTTAATCCATCCACAAAAATTAATTTTATTCTTCCATCAGAAAGCAGGGTCAAATTGAATATATATAACATGCTTGGTGAAAAGGTTAGAAAATTATTTGACAATGATCAGATGTCAGCCGGTGAGCACACAATCGAATTTAGTGCAGGTAACCTTGCTTCGGGTATTTATATTTACAGTATAGAGGCGCAAACCTTAACGGGTAATATCCTTTTAAGAATGGCTAAAAAAATGATTCTCCTTAAATAGTATCAAATGACCAGAGGAGAAGCTAAGTAGTAATAAATAAATAAAAAAGCCCGTGTTATAACGGGCCTTTAATATTTTGAATAATGAATCGTCCTGAAATAGGTTGACAGAAAAGGAGCAATCTGTTGATGGAATCAGAATCTAAAGGATATAGAAAAAGGACTCAAAAAGACTACTCATTATCATTCAAGCTGAAAATAGTAGAAGAAGTCGAAAAAGGGGAAA
>DATICR010000197.1:0-2270 GCA_035456745.1 Ignavibacteriaceae bacterium | reverse complement strand
AAAGTCACATAAAACTATTTTTTGTTTTTTGCATCACTGCTTCTTTCTCCGGTTGCAGCGACAGACAAATCGAGTTGAAAATAATTCCTTCAAATCAGGTGGCAATAACCTGGGATTCATCTGTTTATCAGCATACAACGCTCTCTTTTTCAAATATCGATTCTTCAGGTGCAGATTCTATAGCACAGTCATTGAATAAAAGTAATCTTTTAATTGAAGAAATGTGGTATCCGGATGAAGATACTCGTTGTGCTCTTCCGATGCGGAGCGGTAGTGAAATTATAATAAAATTAGCCGGGCCGGACACCGGAGTATTTAAATATGGATTTCAGAAAAATTCAGGTGGCTTTCCTGTAAATTGCTTCGAACATTGGCGCCATTATAAATTTATTTATCATTAATTAACCTGTCCAAAATATTCGTTAATTCCGCCAGGTCGCTAAGTACATTAGAATAATTTTTTATTAAAGTGATTGCTAAATTCTAAATATTAAATATCTTATTTTGATATCCGGAATAAAAACTATATTCGTTGTTATTGGTCAAAAGGGCTCCGGTAAATCCCTGATCTGCAGTATTGTTGAGGAATTATATGGTATTTTATTCCTGCAGGTAGAAATCATTGCAAGAGAGGTTAAAAAAGAGCGCAATGTATTTGATGAATCATATCACAATGAAGTTTATATCCAGATTGAATCTCAATTACGCAGACAATTAAAAAATTGTTCAGCAGTGATTTTCGAATCCACCGGACTGGCAGCTCAGTTTGATATGATGATCGATAACCTGAAAAATGATTTCCAAATAGTGAGCATTTATATCAAATCTGATCCTGAACTGTGTATGGAAAGAATTAACAACAGAGACACAGACATTCATATCAATGTATCCGATAAAGATGTGCAGTATATAAACAGATTGGTGCTTAAAAAAAATTTTAATTGTGATTATATAATTGAAAATAATGGAAGCAGGGATGAACTTATCCGTTCTGTAAAAAGTATTTTTGATAAATATCGAATTGAATTTTCAAATTGATAATTTAGACCAGGATAAATGATCGCGCGGATGAGTGATTGACAGGATTACCTACTCTTTATTTTTTCTCAGTTTATTTCAGGTATCAATGAAATAATCAAAAGATATTAAATTGATTTTGAAATTTTATTTTTCTAATAAATAATTAGTGGAATGTTAAAACGAAATTTTGGTGCGAACAGTTTTAAGGTTTCCGCTTTGGGTTTTGGCGGCGGACATATCGGTGGCAATGAAATATCCGATAATGAAGCGGGTCGATTATTAAATTTCGCACTTGATAAGGGTATTAATCTTTTTGACACAGCGAGGGGATATGGGTTGTCTGAAGAGAGATTCGGGAAGTATCTCTCACATAGAAGGAATGAAGTTATTCTATCAACCAAGGTTGGCTATGGTATTCCGGGTTACAATGATTGGACTTATGATATCATTGTAGCCGGAATAGATGCAGCGTTAAAAAAACTGAAGACGGATAATATAGATATCGTTCATCTTCATACCTGTCCAAAACAAATCCTTGAACAGGGAGAAGTCGTAGATGCACTCGATAAAGCTAAAACAGATGGTAAAATCAAAGTCGCCGCGTATTCTGGAGAAAATGAGACGCTGCATTATGCTGTTCAGTCCGGCAGATTCGGAAGTATACAGACTTCAATAAATGTTGCGGATCAACGCGGCCTGAATGATCTTATCCCAAAAGCAAAAGAACAGAACCTGGGAGTTATTGCAAAACGCCCTGTGGCGAATGCATTATGGAAATATAAAGACAAACCTGCCGGCAGTTATGCCGAGGAATATTGGCTGCGATGGAATAAGATGAATCTTAATTTCGATATGAAACCTCAGGAATTATTTATAAGATTTTCAGCATTTGCTCCGGGAGTAGATTCAGCAATTATCGGGACAGCGGACATCAATCATTTAAAATCAGCAATCGATGCTGTGAATAAGGGAAAATTACCTGAAGAGATTTATAGTAAGATAAAGTCATCGTTTGCTGAAAATGATGATAATTGGATAGGAAAAGTTTAGGACGGAAAACAGTTGCCGGTCCACATTTCATTAAAACCATCCCGATGGAGTGTAGATTATTGCATAGAGATTTATTCCCGACGTAACATATGCAATGCTGGAGCGTGCAGTAATTTACCATATACGACATGAATTTCAGTTATAGAATTTAATAATCGAACAGACTTAACATTCCAAATAATCTAAGTCTACAACGTTAG
>DATICR010000196.1:0-9950 GCA_035456745.1 Ignavibacteriaceae bacterium | reverse complement strand
AACAAAATCATAGTAATCTCCCCCGACTTCCCTGGCCGGAATACAATGTGCTGTAATGTCAAGGCCTTCAAACTGAGGATCTTTTGAAGGAAGGAAGCTCATCTGTACATCCCTTGCAATCTCAAGTTCCCTCTGCAGCCTTTGCCGTTCTGTAATATTTTTAACAAAAGCGGGAGTGATTGATTCATAGTCGGTAATTTTATCTTTCGTAAAAAGACATATCAGCAGCAAAACAATCAGTAATAAAAATACTGCAATAAGATAATATCCGGAATTCCAGTAATAAGAATTGCCTGCAGTAAAAAGTGAAATGCCCCCATCCATTATGTTGTAAGCGGATAGGGCAATTATGACTGCAAGTAAATCATAGTAACTAAAAAAGAGCAGAAACAGAGCAGAGATGATTATACCGGCAATGACTCCTGCAAATAATGGGTACATATTATGAAAAGTTACAAGACTCCATAAAATTGCACATATAGGAATTAGTATATAAAGTGAATTGAATCTTCTTCTTAAACCTGAAAAGATAAATAGGATAAAAATTGACGCATAGTAAATCTGGGGATAAATGCTTTTATCAAGAATTGTGAGGGCAGGACTAACCGAATAGAAATGTGAAATTAAAGAGGAATTGTCTCCCCCTACAAACCATACGTGAAATAAATTTTCTGAAATATAGAGTATCCCTGTCCATATTAAATAGATTATGAAACCACCAATCAGTCCTGTAATTACTGCATATCCCACCCTTGAATGAAATACATAACCTTTAGTCAATAAGTCGAGTGAAATGAATTTTTCTTTCCAGGCTTCACGTGCCATTGTTTCACTCACTGACCATGTTATCATAACGCCGACTGAGAAAAATACTGCGCTTAAGATTAGCGGTAACCATAATTCCCATCCAACGGTGGAATCTGAAATTATTGTGTATAAATTTATGCTGAAAAGAAGACCAACAATTACACCCATTATTATTGCCAGCCGGAAACTTATTTCATATGCCCGTATTCTTCTAAACCCGATGATGAGAATCAGAAGATATACTATAATATAAAATGGGAGCACTGTAATCATTTCAAATGTATCGGAATGCTTTCCAACCTCTTCAGGAACCACAAATGATAAATTGTACTCAGTAACCGATTTACCGGATACAATGACCATAACAGAAAGCTTTTTATTAATTTCAGTGGATTGTGCCTCCCAGCTGAATTTGTAATCTGTTCGATTTTGCTTTTCTGTTTTCTGGACTCCCTGTCTTATAAAACTGTCGTAAACTGTATAACCATTTATTTCTGAAGTCGAATCTTTTAAGTTTACCGGTGCATACTCCGATATAAATTTAACTGCCAGCGATTCAGCTTTTTCTTCAGAAATAATTCCCGGATTAAGTGAGTCAACCGGCTGCAGCTTATATTTCAGGAGGTTTCCCCTCGTATCATAATTCAGTGTTACATTTGGAGTTTCATTTTGATCTTTTCCTTCATCATTAATTACTACCCCTCTTTCCTGCTTTCCCCAATCAATCTCCCAGTAATACCCGGGAATCTTTTCCCTCAGAAGCTGGTTAACCTGTGAAAAGGCCTGATCTTTGTACAATGCAGTAGTAAGCGCCCAATTGATCTGAAGAGATGTTACTCCGGTGCTTCTCTTCATTTCAATTCCACGATTATTAAGAAGTGAATCTGCCTTTTCACTTATTTTATCTGCATTATAATAAAGTTTTACTGCCCCAAGCGGATTGACAGACGGATAAGCCATGTAGGCAATGTAAAATGTAATTAATGATGTGGCGATAAGTAATATAATAAGAAATATTTTTTTCATCAGAGTTATTGAAGTTTTTAATTAAAGTTCATAGTCAATCTGTGCATGGTCGAACTTAATTTCAGATTTACGTCGGGATTAGTCAATTCTCCTAGTATATAGATCAATTGGAAGTCATTAATCACTTTTTCGCCCTAAATTGTTTCAATCCTGCTAAATTTTCATAATATCACACTACAATTATAAGCGATTCATTAAAATAAAGGAAAATAAATCGGATGAATGGTTTTAATCTTGTAAGATAACTAGTAATATTTATTTTAGAATTATTTTGGAACTAATAGAAAGCAGCGATTATTTTCGCACGGCGGATTTTCATAATTCAGATATTTTTTTAGAAATGACATCATTGTATGACTTATTTAAGAATTTCTGTTCTCTTATTAATATTTTTCAGTCTTTTATTTCTCAAACCTCTTTATGCATCTTCTTTAACTGATTCTGTAGAAACTGAGAAAATCGCAAAGAATCACAATAAAACAATTGAAAATATTTTTATAGAAGGTATTGACGTCTCGGGACCTTCCCTGGAAGACGGTAAAAACTGGCAACCCGGAATATTCGGAAGAATTGGAAATTCCCTCCATACAAAAACCAAAAACTGGGTTATCAGCAATTATCTTCTTTTTAATAAAGGGGATAAACTGAATGCATGGAATATAAATGAAAGCGAAAGGCTTCTTCGTAAAACAGGATATTTTTATGATGCGAGGATAAGCGTTGAGGATCCCGTTGGTCAGGATAAAGTGAATTTACGGGTGATTACGAAAGATAAGTGGACTTTAAATCCTCAGATATCCTATAATCCCAAAAATAAAAACGGTTATGCTGGATTTAAGGATAAGAATTTTCTTGGGTTCGGCCACATGGCAGAAATAAATGTTACTCATGATGAGGATACATACATCGGCTGGGGTTTTAAATCCGGATATACAATTTCAAACATAAAAGGATCTTTTGTTGATGCTTCAGTAAATTTAGAAAGTGACCACAAAAGTAATATGCTGCAATTAAATCTTACCCGACCATTCTTTACAATAAATACTAAATGGGCCGGCGGACTGGATTTCACCTGGCAGCATGATGATTTAAGATATATTGACAGGAATAATAAAATAAATCTCATTCCGCACAGTTTTGATTCGCAGGATTTATGGGCAGGCAGATCTTTTCCTGTATGGTTTGGGAAAGATGAGTTTAGGAGCAATTCATCCTTTATTTTTTCTGCGAGATACTATAGGAAACATTACCGTTTACGCCCACCGGTTTCACTTGATTCCAACAAGATATTCGAAAATAACCGATTGTACCTTTTCAGTTTCGGATTTATTAACCGTGAATATTTTAAGTCATTTTTTGTGGATAATTTTGGCGTTACTGAAGATATTCCCGTTGGAGGACTTATCTCTCTAACAACCGGTTCGGATGAAAGAGAATTTTATAACAGATGGTATTATGGTATGCAGATAATTTATTCTGCATTAGTTGATGGCGCCGGATACTTCTCGGGTGATTTTGAGATTGGTGGCTATCGTCGTCAGAATAAATGGGAGCAAAATGTAATCAGGATCAATCTGATTTATCACTCTCCGCTAATTTATAAAGACAAGTGGAATGCAAGATTCTTTCTGGAAAATGATTATCTCCTGGGGTTCAACAGGTTTGCAGGAGAACAAATATATCTGGATCAGACAAGCGGAATGGCGGGATTTAATCAACTGGTCACACCTGGAACTAAAAGAAATGTATTGAACCTCGAGGCAAGAATTTTCAGTCCTTATACAGTGCTGGGCTTTGTTGTTGGGGGAATTACTTTTGTAAATTTAGGCCTTATATCAAGGCCTGACAAAAACCTGTTATCCAGCCGCTTCTACCAGGCATATGGATTTGGATTAAGGACTCAGAATGAATCTATTTCAGAAACCAATTTTGAGCTGGCAGTTGTGTATAACCCTTATAATCCCTTATACGGTAAAGGAAATACTGAAGTCATTTTTTCAGCTTCATTCGTAATCGGGAGCAGGGATTTTAATTTTGATAAACCTAAAACTATTAAATTTATGGATAATTAAATGGGAATTTTTTCGATATTAAAAGACGACATTGCTGATATATCCGCAAAATATTTTATTCAGAAGAAGTTGAAAAATTATGGAGAGCTGATTCAACTTGATATTAATAGCATCAATAAAAAAATCTACGTTGAGATAATGCTCAAAGGCGAACAGGAACTTTTGAAAATTAATATAAATAATTATGAAATCTTTCATGGTTCAACAACGGGTATCAGGATAAATTCAATGGAGGTTAACCGGGAATGGTTAAATAATCTGGCTGCCGACCACATTCTGGGTAAAGAATTTCCCATACCCGGGAAATATTCTCTGATTATTAAACTATTATTATGATATTTGTTTCTAATCTTTATTTATCATTGATAAACATCCTAAAGACCACAAAATAATTTGAAAAATTTCATCCTGATAATAATCTTTCTGTTTTATGCTGCATCTTTATATGCGCAGGATAGTACAAAAAGCCTGGCTTATAAAAATAACAGACCGGGACGCAGCATTACTCTCTTTTATCAGCCTGATTTATCTTACAGAATATGGCAGCAATTTAATTTAATAAGGGAAGCCAATGCAGGAGATCCTCTTGCCCAGCACGAGTTAGGTATAAGATATCTTTTAGGAGAAGGTGTAGAAGCTGACACGGTTAAAGCAGTAAAATGGATTAAAAGTGCTGCAGAACATGGAGTAACTGCAGCAAAATATAACTATGCAATTCTACTTATAAACGGTTGGGGGACCGACTGGAATCCTTTTAAGGCTTTCAACTTATTTAAAGAAGCTGCTGAAGAGGGAATGCCTCAGGCACAATATGCTGTGGGACTCCTCTATACAGATAACCTGATAGTAAAAAGAAACTGGGGAAAGGCATACAACTGGATTAGCAAATCTGCATATACAGGTAATGAAGATGCATTAAAGACTCTGAAAGAAATTAAAAGGAAGATTCCCGATTCAAAGATTGATACAACAACAGCTAACCTTAGCCAAAAAGACAGCAGTACCGGAGACAACGTAAACCCTCTAAAAAGTTCATTAGGATTGGTTTATATTGATTTTGAAGATGTACTGGATTCCATTCCGGAAGTAACAGGAAAAAGACTTCTTGAAGATTTAACTCATTCCGGATACACTCTTCTTTCAGATTCAATAAAAAACATTTTAACGGATACTAATTTCACAGCTATTTCGTATTATATTCCTTTGATAAATGAAGCGGCAGATTACGGAAGTCCCGAAGCTTTAACTTTTTTAGGGAAACTATATGAAACGGGAATTTATTATAAGAAGGATCTTCTCACAGCAATAGAATATTATTTACGCGCGGTCCGGCTTGATAGTCCCACTGCACCTATTCTTCTTTACAGGATGCAGAAAGCAGGAAAGTTTTTTCCTATGTTGAAGAATGAAACCGACGTCAATAATCCAATTGCTTTATTTGACTGGTATGGATTGGAAATCACAGGGTATGACAACCAGATTACTGCTGATGATGCTGTAAAACTTCTTGAAAGATCGGCAAATCAGAATTTTATTCCTGCAATGATCGAATATGGTTCATATTTTTATTCATCAAGACAAAGTAAACCGGAAATTGAAAAAGCTTTTGCTATCTGGAGTAATGCAGAAAAACTTGGATCAAAGGAAGCCGCAATAAGAATAAACACTGTTATGATATTAGACCAATTACCTTCAAGCCGTTACGATGATAAAATTAAAGACCTATTGTTAACTATTGAAAAAGGTTCGATTTTATCCCAGGCTGTTATCGCATATGCGTACGAAAACGGGATAGGCATTGAAAAAAACAAGGCCAGAGCAGTACAGTATTACAGGGACGCAGCACAAAGAGGCAACCGGTTTGCATATGAAAGACTTAAGAATCTGTACGATGAAATCCGCCCTTCCTCTCCGGAATTCAATGTAGGGAACACTCGTTAATTAGCTAATTTGTCTATTGAATAATTCTAAAAATTATCACCTTTAATTTATTTATTTTTGGACATCTGGCTGCGGGAAAAATTAAATAAATTTGAATCAGCATTTAATCAGGTAATATAAGATGATAAATCAAACAGAATCATTAAGATCAAAATTGCCGGATGTAGGAACCACCATCTTCACAATCATGTCCCGCATGGCAAATGAACACAATGCCATAAATTTATCACAGGGTTTCCCGGATTTTAACTGTCCTGAAGAACTGACTGATCTTGTGAACTATTATTTAAAGAAAGGTTTCAACCAGTACGCACCTATGCAGGGAGTTCCCTCATTACGGTACAAAATATCTGAAAAAGTAAAAAAGTTATATGGACGCAAATACAATCCAGAAACAGAGATCACTATAACGGCCGGTGCAACGCAGGCCATATATACTGTGGCTTCTGCAGTAATAAATCCAGGGGACGAAGTTATTCTGTTTGAACCTGCTTACGATAGTTATGAACCATCAGTAAAGATTAACGGCGGGATTCCGGTATTCATTTCTCTTAATCAAAATGATTTTTCAATTGACTGGGATAAAGTGAGAGGGGCAATCACAGATAAAACCAGACTTATTTTCCTCAACTCACCACATAATCCAACCGGCAGTGTAATAACTGAGTCGGATATACAAAATCTTGAAGATATTACAAGACATAATGATATTTTTGTTCTGAGTGATGAAGTCTATGAGCATATTGTCTTTGACGGAAAAAGACATTTTTCCATTGCTTGTTCCAAGGAACTTTCAAAGAAAGCTTTTGTTATATCATCTTTCGGAAAGACATATCATACAACCGGATGGAAAATCGGTTATTGTTTAGCACCTGGTTACCTGATGAAAGAATTCAGAAAAATTCATCAGTTTATGGTATTTGCGGTGAATACTCCTATTCAACATGCTTATGCTGAATTTATGGAAAATGAAAGTCATTACCTGAGTTTGAACAATTTTTATGAAAATAAAAGAAATATTTTGCTCAGGCATTTGAAAAATTCACGCTGGAAAATAAAACCCGCTTCAGGAACATATTTTCAACTGCTTGATTATTCTGGTATTACAAAATTAAATGATATGGAATTTACAGAAGAGCTTACGATAAAAGCCGGAGTAGCCACTATTCCCCTATCTCCATTTTACAGTGATAAAAAAAGTGATTCATTGATACGAGTATGCTTTGCCAAAAAAGATGAAGTACTTAAAGAAGCTGCAGATATTCTTAGCAATATTTGAAAAAATAATACAAGGATTTTTATCTCCCGATCAATAATTTTTAATAATGTATTAAAATTAATAATAACCTGATGAACAGCTTATATGCTAAATTGAAAAGATTATTTCATTTTTATACAGGTGAACTTAATTACCGAGAGTTTCAGAAACTTGTTAAAAAGGACGTCCCTGAGGTTTACGATTTCTATGTAAGAAGAATGAAGAAACCCGAAAAAAGCAGGAGCAGGATCATTGATTTCATAAAGTTCCTGAGAAATCTTTTTCTTGAATTTCTGAATCTGCTCACTCCAATGCGAAGGATAATTTATTCTCTTAGCCTGATTATGTTTATCCTTGCTTATATAGGAAACGAGTGGAGTTGGGCTGTGTGGGGTTTTATTCTGATCAATCTTCTGCTGGCATTTGAACTTGCAGACAAGCTTACCGCGAAAGATGAACTTCAGGTTGCCCGGGAAATCCAGTTAAATATGATGCCAAAGTACCCACCGGCAAATAAATATTATGAAATCAGTTGTTATATGGAAACTGCGAGAGAGGTTGGTGGAGATTATTATGATTTTATTAAACCTATTAATGAGGAAGAAAGGACATTCGTAATAATAGGCGACGTTTCAGGAAAAGGGATGTCAGCTGCGCTTCATATGGTTCAGGTACAGTCAATATTACACAATATCGTAAAAGAAAATTCTTCTCCGAAAGAAATTCTTAATTTACTTAACACCAACCTGAAAAGAGTGCTGAGGAAAGGTTCATTTCTAACTCTGAGTATTGCAGAATTGAATTCAGGCGGGGAAATAATAATGTCGCGTGCCGGACATATGCCCTTTATACATTACAGTAAAACTGACGGGAATTGCCGTAGAATAATCCCGAAAGGAATAGGATTAGGTCTTGCTAATGACCAATTATTTTCGGATAGTATCGATGAATTATCGATAAAACCAGAAAAAGATGATTTATTTATTTTATTTACCGACGGGATTGTGGAAGCAATGAACAGCAGCTACTCAATATTCGGAGAGGAAAATCTTTCCAGGATTATTTGCCAGAATGCTGACAAGCCGGCAAAAGAAATAATGAATATTATTATCCAGAAAATCAAGAACTTTACATACGAGTCGTCCGTACAGGATGATTTTACTTTAATAGTAATGAAAGCAATCAGATAAGGAATTAAATGACAAACAACATCAACATAAAAAAAAGGGCAGCTTATATATCTTTATCTATAGGTATATTGATGTTCGTTTCCAAAATGGGAGCATATCTTATAACCGGGTCAACAGCAATTTTCTCGGATGCTGCTGAATCAGTTGTTCACGTTCTGGCAACATCAATGGCATTATATAGCATAATCCTCAGCTCAAAACCTGCCGATGAATCTCATATGTATGGACATGGTAATGTCGAATATTTTTCAGCCGGAATAGAAGGATTTCTAATTCTGACAGCAGCAATATTTATTATTTACACATCAATTCACGATATAATAGTAGGATCACATCTTAAACAATTAAATTTAGGCGTTATTGTTATCAGTTTTGCGGGAGCCATTAATCTTTTTCTCGGTTTTTTTCTGGTAAGAACAGGAAAAAAAACAAATTCACTCACACTGGTTGCAGATGGAAAACATGTACTGACAGATTCTTATACCAGCATCGGTGTAATAATAGGAATTATCCTTGTCATCATAACGGGTTTTCAACTGCTTGATCCATTATTTGCTATTGCCGTAGCTCTTAATATATTATTTACAGGTTTCAAACTAATAAGAGAATCGATCGGTGGATTGATGAATGAAACTGACCCCGGACTGCTTAGCAAAATCACTTCAGAATTAATAAAAATAAAACAGGAATACTGGATCGATCTTCATGAATTAAGATTCTGGAGATCCGGAGATATAATCTACGTGGATTTTCATCTGATACTTCCTTACTACTATACAATTCAGCAGTCACACACAGAAGAAAATGTTATTGAAGAGAAAATGCATAAAATATTTCCTGATATGCAAATCAAAATCCACTTTGACTATTGCAAACCTGAATTGTGTAAGTATTGTGCATATGATAAATGTAATGTAAGAGGTGAAGCGAGGACAATCAAATTTGAATTCGACACGGCAAAGATGACAGGGAAACCTATTTATGTTATAAAATAGAATTTAAGATAAAAGGAAAAAGATAAGAGGGTGCGATTGTTATTCCCGGACAATTTTTTTGAATGAAGGTACCTGCACTCTCTGCAGAATAATCAGACCTGCTATGAAAAATAAACCTATTGCAAGAGCGGCAAATCTTTCATTGGATAAATCCGAAACTACTCCATAAACAAAAGGACCAACCACTGCTGATGATTTACCAAATAGACCGTCATAAAATCCGAAAAATTCAGCTTCCCTTTCGTGTGGTGTTAATAAAGCCATAAGACTTCGACTGCAGGATTGAGATGATCCGATTGAAAATCCTGCCAGGAAACCTATTACATAAAATTCAGTCATAGACTTCACAAAGAAAGCTCCAATAATTACAACTATCCAAACAAAAAGGGTTATTGTAATAGTTTTCTTAGGACCAATATGATCTGATATAATTCCGAATATAAATGAACCGGCGACTGCAGTGGTTTGAACAATTGCAAAAAATAATATAATCTGCTCATCGGTCATCTTCAGGATATTGGAAGCAAAGATTGATGCAAAGGCAATGATGGTGATAATAGCATCATTATATAAAAAGAATGCAAAAAGAAACCTGGAAACGGTAGGATATTCCCTCTGGAAAAATATTGCCTTAAAAGTATTATAACTTTTATTTATCCCC
>DATICR010000195.1:0-6755 GCA_035456745.1 Ignavibacteriaceae bacterium | reverse complement strand
AATTCATTTTAACATTGCACTTAAATATTTTCATAGATAGTTTATTGATGTAAATTATATATTATTTCTTATAAAGATTTTCTTTAATCTTCCATTTATTTGCGCCTTTTTAGCAAAATAATCAGTAAAAACTTTTTCTTTTATTGAAATACTTTTACATTATTATCCTGTTTGCTTTAGCCGCTTCAGACTACCTAAAAGGACAATCAGAAATAGATAGTCTTCAACTTATTTTAGTGAAAAATCCTGCAAATACTTTATCAACAAAATTAGACAAACAGTTAAATACGTATTACTTAAGTTCCCGGTTTCTATATAACCAGGAACTGAATAAATTTTCTTTTAATGTAACCGAGAATTATAATTCAACCTTTATTAAGTCGGCAGATAGAAGTATACGTGATGAACAATTTTTTTCTGCCTCGGGTGCATACCGGATTACGCCGTTTATGAAAATAGGATTATCCGGAAATAATACCATCCTTTCTGATAACAGAAAAATTGAGATAAACCAGGCCTCTATTTCCGATGCCCTGATTTATAGTGACTTTTCTCCGGAAGATGTAATTCATATTTCACCTTTTTTCGGTTATTCCAATAACAGACAAATTGGTGAAAGTGATTATGGTTATATATATGGAGGGGAAGGTTTGCTTGATAATTATTTTCTTTCGAATTTCATTCTGACATCCAGATTCAGATTCCGTAATGAGGATATATCACCCCGGAAAAATTTAAATAGATACTTTAATATTATTGCTAATAGTGCATTCAATCAGGATGTAAGTAATTATATAACAACAGGATATTCCCGGAATAGAAAGGATTTTTATTATTCGGCTGATTCGGTTATTTCAAAAGAATATAATATTGTCAATAATATCCAGTCCAGGGATGAAACTAATTATCTTTTGCAGGATGGACTGACTTATAATAATTTTATCGACAATTTCGGACTTAATCTAATCGGAAACCTGAATTGGAGAAATATCGACAGGGATACAAGATATCATCCTTTGCAGGTTTTATCTAATTCCGTTTTTGATACAAGAATTGAGGAGTTAAAACTGGAACTGGAATCAAATCTTGTGTACGCCGGTCCTGCTTTATCAGGTAAATTAAGCATAAACTATTCTGATAGAAATGAACGGCACATTGCAAAGAATTACCTTAATACAAATTCAAACTTTTTTGATGAGCGACAGGATCTGGAGTTTCAGAAAAATAATAACTCGGAAAGGGTATCGGTATCATTATCTGCCGACTGGCTCATTTCAGCTGACGATGATTTTTCTTTGAGTATCTACCAGAATAAATTAAGATATGATACACCGAGTATTGAAAATTTTGATGACAGGGATGAGTTACTATCTATCATCCGTCTAAGATATATCAGAACTCTTACTCCCTTTTTTAATACTTTCATTTCAGCTGAAGGAACTCAAAGTCATGTTGTGTATATTTTTTCGGAGAAAAGTTCAAACAATAATATTAACCGTATTATTAAATTATCTGCCGGTGGCGATTACCATGGAAAAAATGTGGCTTCAATAAACAGCTTTGAAGTTGCCGCTAATTATACCGTATATGATTTTCGTGATCTTGTACCTAATCTCAGAAGTTTTTCATTCCGGCAACTTACAGCAACAGATTCCAGTACGATAAAAATGAGTGCCAGATTTCAGATCAAGAATTACGGCTACATAAAGCTTTCGCAGCAGGGGGAACTTGACTGGGAAGCTTTTGCAGAAAAACCTACTCGTTACCTTGAGGAAATTTATGCTGAACCAAAAATCATTCTGGCTTATAACGATATTAGTTTCGGATTGGGATGCCGGATTTTCTCCCTGTCAACTTTTAATTATAAGGGGAAAGAAAAGCTGAAAGATTCAGATTATCTGAGTATGGGACCGCTCACTGATATTTTATGGCTTATAAAAAAATCGATTTATTTGAGAATTTACGGCTGGTATGAATTTATTACAGTGGATAATGTGAAAAGACAGCAGGCTAATTTGCGATTTGAAGTAAATTGGAATTTATGATTGTAATAAATGAAATTTTTCATATTTTGCAAAATCAAAATCAGGAATTAATTTGGCAGAAGAAAAATACTACCTCGAAATAGAGAGCGATCCGAATAATCTCATCACAGTTGAAGAATTTATAAATTATTTTTCAAAAGATCTTGGGCTTGATGATGATAAATTATCAGCCCTGCTTCTGTCTGTTACTGAAGCTACAACAAATGCAATGCTTCATGGTAATAAGGGTGATAAATCAAAATTGGTACGCATAGAGGCTAAAGTGAACAATGGCAAATTGTATATTACTGTTAAAGATGAAGGTATAGGCTTTCAGCCCGAAGAAGTGCCCGATCCTACAGATCCCGAAAACCTCCTTAAAGATTCGGGAAGAGGACTTTACTTGATGAGAGTTTATATGGACGACTTGAAATATAGAATAACTCCTGAAGGAACAGAAACCATTCTTGTTCTAAATATCTCCTAATCCTGCTGTAACCAACTGAACTTTCCCTGCTGATTTCCTTAATTCTTCCAGTTCACCTGACGTCAAATCCATTTCTACTATATTTTCTATTCCATTTTTTCCCAGTTTAACAGGTACACCACAGAATACATTTCTGATTCCAAATTCTCCGTCAAGCCAGGCTGAACAGGGTAGAATTCTTTTCCTGTCTTTAATAATTGCCTCTGCCATCTCAACAGCTGCGCTTGAAGGCGCATAAAATGCGCTGCCTGTTTTTAAATAATTAACTATCTCAATGCCTCCGTTCCTTGTTCTCTCAACTATATGCGATATTTTTTCAGTTGGTAAAAATTGTGTTATCGGAATTCCGGCAATATTCGTTTGACTTATAATGGGAACCATCGAATCTCCATGCCCCCCTAAAACCATCGTTGAAATGTCTTTAACCGAGACTTTTAACTCCTGTGAAATGAAAAGACGAAATCTCGCAGTATCAAGTAATCCCGCCATACCGATAATGCGGTTACTTTCAAATCTGCTTGTCTTAAAAGCAACATAACACATTACATCAAGTGGATTCGAGACAACTATGATTATACTCTGCGGAGAATGTTCTATTATCTTCTGTGTCGACTCTTTGACAATACCTGCATTTGTTTTCAATAAATCGTCCCTGCTCATTCCAGGTTTCCTCGGTAGCCCGGCTGTAATTATAATAAGCTCAGAATCAGAAGTTTCTTTATAATCATTTGTGCCGGTAACGCTTGTGTCAAATCCTTCAATAGGTCCGCATTGCCATATATCAAGTGCCTTTCCCTGGGGTAAGCCATCGATTATATCCAGAAGAACAATTTCCCCTGCCAATTGTTTTTCTGCAAGACTTCTTGCGATTGAAGAACCCACATTGCCTGCACCAATAACCGTTATTTTTTTCATAGTAATATTTACATAATTGTGTTTGTTAACTTATATAATAACATCCCGGCTTTGCAAATAGAATCGTACATAAGTATTTTTGTTTATAAAATAGTTTCAGTTAAGCTGGAATTTACTATTAATCAAATTTAAGAGGAATAATCATGGGAAGAAAGAAAATAGCCTTAATAGGCGGCGGTCAGATTGGCGGAGTTCTGGCTCAGTTAATTGCATTAAAAAGATTGGGTGATGTTGTAATGTATGATATAGTTGAAGATATGCCGCAGGGGAAAACACTTGATATTGGTGAGGCTGCAAGGATTGATGGCTTTGACGCTGATGTAAAAGGAACAAATGACTATAAGGATATTGAAAATTCGGATTTAATTATCATTACTGCAGGTCTACCCAGAAAACCGGGAATGAGCAGAGATGATCTCCTGACAACTAATGCAAAAATCATGAAAGTGGTTGCTGAAAACGTTAAAAAGTATGCACCAAATGCTATTGCAATAATTATTTCTAATCCTCTTGATGCTATGGTAACGTTATTTAAAAAGATAACAGGATTTGAGCATAACCATGTTCTAGGACAGGCAGGGGTACTGGATTCATCAAGGTTTTCAACATTTATTGCATGGGAGCTTGGGGTTTCTGTTAAAGATGTTAATACAATGGTACTCGGGGGCCATGGTGATACAATGGTTCCGATTACACGTTACGCCAATGTTAATGGAATTCCTGCAATGGAATTGCTTGAAAAGAAATATAACGATAAAGGAAAAGCTAAAGAGGTAATGAATGCCATCGTTGAGAGAACAAAGATGGCCGGCGGTGAAGTTGTAAAACTTCTTAAGACAGGTTCAGCTTTTTATTCTCCTGCTGCGGCTGCTGTTGCAATGGCTGAATCTATTTTAAGGGATGAGAAAAGAGTAATGCCAGTATGTGCATTGCTTCATGGAGAATTTGGTGTTAATGGATATTATGTCGGAGTTCCGGTTGTTTTGGGAGCTAATGGTGTTGAAAAGATAGTTGAATTTTCACTTAATGATGAGGAGAAAGCATTATTGAATAATTCAGCTTCTGCCGTTAAAACTCTTGTTGCAGATATGGAAAGATTAGGATTCTAAGTTTCAGTAATTAAAAGATAACTTCTTCAAGTTTGTGTTTTTCACGTGAAAAGATGTCATCTATGATTTGCGAAATTACAAATTATCGAATTTACGAATTAAATTCGACCTAATTTCAAAGCTATTATATTTCAATTATATTTTAGAACGATTGTGAGACGATTGTGGAATTATTTTCTGGAAAGATCTGTTGAATTATTAAGCAGCATAAGTGAAATTAAAAACCCTCTTGAAAAAGAGGGTTTTTTATCTAAATAAAACTCCGATTATTTAGGAAAGACATTTACAAATTGCCGGTCTCCGCGTTTAGTTTCAAATTTTACTACTCCATCAGCAACAGCAAATAATGTGTCGTCTCCACCTTTTTTAACATTAATTCCGGGATGGAATTTAGTCCCTCTCTGTCTTACTAATATGTTTCCGGCAAGTACTTGCTCGCCGCCAAACCTTTTTACTCCCAGCCTTTGCGCATTACTATCCCTTCCGTTACGCGATGAGCCCTGACCTTTTTTATGTGCCATAATTAAATCTCCTTATCCTATACTAGTAATTTCAATTTTGGTAAGTTGCTGTCTATGACCGTTCTTTTTCTGATAATTTGTTCTTCTCTTCTTCTTAAATACGATAACTTTATCATCTTTAACATGCTCTAAGACCTTAGCAGTTACTTTCATATCTTTTACAAAGGGCGCACCAACTTTTACATCTTTATCATCAGAATAAAGCAGAACTTCACCGAATGATATTTCCGTATTGGGGTCTTCCTGTAACCTGGGAACATAATACTTTCCGTTTCCTTCAACCTTGAACTGCTGACCCGCTATATTTACGACAGCAAACATTACTTAACCTTTCGAAAAAATTAGAAAGTAAAGTTAATAATTTGGGATTTATATGTCAATTCCATAATATAAAAAAGTAAAAATACATGCGGCCCATAACTGCAATATTTGCCTGAATTCTTCATTTTTTAATTTTATTTTATGTTTTTGTCGCATACTTAAATAATTTGCTTTGAGCTAATGTTATCGATGACCTCATAGAGGTCAAATTATTGTAGCAATAAATACCAACTCATGGAACCGGAACCTCGAAGAGGTTCAATTATTATAAATTCAATTTCACGATCACAAATTAACAATCTACCATTCCACAGTATCGGTCTTCCGCACTTTTCCCTGGCTGTTGGTCCAGTCCGTGTTAAATTCAAACTTGCAGTAACAAAGGAATATAAAATAATATATTTCAATCGTAATCATTTCTTCAGTCTGAAAGAAAATTCACTCCCTTTTCCGACCTCACTTTTCACATCGACTTTTGAACCGTGGGCCTCAATGATATGCTTCACAATTGCAAGTCCAAGACCTGTACCACCGACCTCCCTTGATCTGGCTTTATCGATTCTGAAAAATCTTTCAAATATTCTCGAAGTATCCTCTGCAGGAATTCCTATCCCTGTATCTTTGATAGTTATCTCCCCGTATTTGTCCTCTTCTTTAACAATAACTTCTACTGTCCCCTTCTCGGTATATTTAATTGAATTAGTAATGAGATTAACCAGAACCTGTTTCAATTTTGTTTTATCACCAAATAATCTGAGATTTTCTCTAACAGGCTCAAGTATAAGCTGTAGATTTTTTTCTTTGGCGGCAGACTGCATCTCATTTACTATATTTTCCAGAAATTCCCTCACAGGAAAATACCTGAAGCTCATCCTCATTTCACCTGATTCAATCATGGAAATATCAATGAGATCATTTAAAAGGTTGTTTAGATTTATAGTATGCTGATTTGCTTTTTCCAGGAATTTTTTGTTGACCTTCGGATCATCTATTGCCCCATTCAGCAGAGTTTCTATAAAACCCTGGATTGAAAAAATGGGTGTACGCAGTTCATGAGAAACATTCCCGAGAAATTCAGAACGGATTCTTTCCAGCCGTTTGAGATATTCAACATCGCTCTTTGCTTTATCAAACATCCCCTTTATCTCTTCCTGTAATCCTTCCAGATTTTTGGATAATTGTATTCCTTCGGCAGTTTCATAATTGTTATTCCTGATATTTGCAATAATATCTTTGATTTCGTCTAATTCAGCCAACCTCTTTCTTCCTGTCACTATCAAAAGAATGAGTGTCACAACTACTAAACAAATTGAGAATAAAATGATTGAAGGAATTTCTTTTACAATTAAGGCGAATATTATGATTAAGGTAACATCAG
>DATICR010000194.1:0-2207 GCA_035456745.1 Ignavibacteriaceae bacterium | reverse complement strand
AATTTCATTTCTCAAAAGCTGGTTGAAATCAGTGATATTTCTCGAAATAAAATTGCCTGAAGTGAATTCAAGATTTGCATCCAATCTCATTGTCGGAGTAAAGGATTGGTTATGAGTCAATTTTAATCTCCAGTCAATCCGTTCAGACCTGTCAGGGTCCAGCGGCAAACCGTTTATCAAATCAGAATATTCTCCTTCAACGCTGCCGGTAAAATGATATCGTTCAGCATAACGGAAACGTGAATTTACTCTATAACTTCCACGTGTGTAATAATCACCGTTTAAATTTAAATCCATATAATCACTGATCGCCCAGAAATATCCGAACCGTGCAAAATATTTTCCATAAGTCCCGTCGTCGCCAAAAACCGGAGGAATAATACCTGATCTTCTACCCGATTCAAGGGGAAATATTGCAAACGGCAGTGGTACGGGAAAAGGAACATCTCCGACAAACAGCCATATCCATTCGGCCATCACCTCTTCTTTTTGAACAACTTTCATTTTAGGAGAATAAAAATAATAATCCGGATCTTTTTTATCGCATGTAGTATAAACACCATCTTTAATGAAATACGTATCCTTATCCACTTTTTTAATTTTAGCACCGGTATAGTAAGCCCCTTCATTTTCAGTACCCGCCGATGCTATAAATCCCCGCTGGGATTTAAAATTGAACTTCATCCGGAATCCTTCATAAGTCTCACCTTTATCCTTGAGTACAGGAGTGTCTGCATATTTCCCTGCAGTATCGGTAGGTACACCTTCAGCATCAACATCGCCGGTTTCAAAGTGTACTTTTATATTTGCCGCATTAAGATCCGTCTGTCTGTATTGAATTTCGCTTTTACCATAGAGGTACATCTCCTTCTCGCCAACGACGAAAACAAGGGAGTCTGCAGAACTTGCATTTATAACGGTATCAATACCACCGGGTTTTGGTTTTGTTGTATCGGACGAAGTGAGAGAATCGCTTACCGGCCGTAAGAGGGAATCAGGCCGGGATAATCCGGTTGAATCGATTTGCTGCGCAAATTCCTGAACAGAAAATATTATAATAATAAGTAAGAATATTCTCATTTCAGAATTGAGATGAAGAATTAATATTTAAAAAATATGTACAGAATCAGGACTTATAAAACACTAAAGCAGATGCCCCTTTTATACCGGCATCGTTTTTCAATTTTGCCGGATATACTTCCACTCTTTTTCTAAGTGGCGTTAACACTCTAGAAGAAGCTGTTTCTTTAATGGAATCAAACAGCGGTTTGCCGAAACCTGATACTCCCCCACCGATAATAAACGTACTTATATCAAGCAGATTACTTACAGAAGCAAGTGCGCAACCTATATAAAACCCCATCGTTTTTACAACTGACTGAGCGTAAGCATCCCCGCCCTCTGAAGCAATATCAATAATTTTGGGACTAAGTTTTTCAAGATCATTATCAATAAGTTCCCATATTTTTGAACCTTGATGATCCTCAAGCTCATTACTTACTCTGCTTACGAGATAATGATTGCCCACATAAGCTTCAATACAACCGGTTGATCCGCAATTGCATTGAGGTCCGTTATGATCTATCGATACATGTCCTATTTCTCCGGCAGCTCCGAATTCCCCGCGGTAAATTCTGTTTTTGAAGATTATCCCTCCCCCCACACCGGTACCAAGTGTTATCATTATAAATGAATCATACTTTTTTCCCACCCCGAATATCAATTCACCAATCGCCGCAGCATTTGCATCATTCTCAACGTAAACTTTTTTGTTAAATTCTTTTTCAATCAGTTTCCCGAGATTTACTTTTTTCCAGTCCGGAAAATTAGGTGGATTCTCTACGGTTCCTTTCTTAACAGATACTATTCCGGGTGCTCCTATTCCTATTCCGTATATTTTTTTTTGAGTCTGGTTCAGAATTTCGTGTATTCCTTTTTTAATCTGCTTAACAACTGCATCGGGCCCCCCGGCTGCTTTGGTTTCAACCGAAAGCTTGTTACTGATTTTCCCTTTTTCGGATACTACACCAACTTTTATACTTGTTCCTCCCAGATCAACCCCTATAGTATATCTATCCGATTTAGCCATAATTATTAACCATAAAATTTATATAATTCTGAATTCTAATCATCAAATATAAATTTATTACGCAATATTGTGTAGAAATCGGCAATTAAATTTCAAAATTGTAATAAATATTACATTT
>DATICR010000193.1:0-4784 GCA_035456745.1 Ignavibacteriaceae bacterium | reverse complement strand
GACTTCGTAATGAGAACAGATTTACCGGAACCAGAATTATTATTCTGAACACCAGACCGGACAGGATAGATAGGGCAAAACAATTATCGGAAATGACCGGCAAATATCTTAATAATTTTCTTGACTATCTCATATTAATAGGAAACCCTACCGATATGGTGGAAAGCCTTTCTGTAGCCAGTGGTGTGCATCAGAATAAAATTCTAAATCTGGGAATGACTGATCCCGATAATGTCTTTGATGCAGTGCTATCCTGTACAGAAAACGAGTCCACAGTCGTTGCAATAGGAAATATGGGCGGAATGGGGGCAAATGTTGCACAACTATTTGAACAAAGGAGCTTTGTTGATGATTGAACTTGCTATTACATTAGGCTTGATTTTCAGTCTGCTTTCCTATGAAGTTTTTGGATTAGCAGCAGGAGGAATCGTAGTGCCCGGTTATATTGCACTAATCCTTTCTCAACCGGACAGGCTAATCGGAATTGTGCTTGTAAGTTTTTCAACATTCCTAATCATAAAAATACTCGGACATTACACATTCCTATACGGAAGAAGGCAAATGGTTGTATGTCTTTTAGTTGGATGTCTGCTTGCAAATATTTCACGACAGTTTTTAACAATAGACTTAGCAGGAAATATGGTTCAGCTTCAGGCAGTAGGCTGGGTAGTGCCGGGATTGATTGCACACTGGTTTGGAAAACAGGGAATATTCAAGACGCTGAGCGTTTTACTTATAACTTCAGTGCTTGTCAGATTAATAGTAATTATAATTTTTAACGGGGAATTATTCCCTGCATGAATTAATTGAGGAGAATGAAACATAATTGAATAATTTTAATGCGGGTTCTATTCGGGTTTTAGCCATTCTTTCGCTGCTGGCGTTATTTTGTCTGTATATTGTTGAAACGCAAAAGACAGATGTAAAGAGAAAATGGTATAAAGAAAAACTTGAAGCCTCAAAAATTACAAAGCACGCCTCTGATTTATTGAAGGAGCACCGTCTGCAAAAAAGTGTTTTTATTGATGTAGTAAACGATCCCAACAGAACAACACTTATTGGGCAGGATATCACTCCCATCACCACCGACCAGGGCAATATTGATGCTAAACTTACATCGACCAATCCGAACTTCGCTGCGGTGGTTATTGACATGTTAAAAGAAGCAGATTTAAAAGAAAACGATGCTGTTGCTGTCTCTTTTACAGGATCATTTCCTGCTTTAAATATTGCTGTTCATGCAGCAATACAAACATTAAAACTAAAGCCGGTTATTATTTCTTCTGTCGGTGCTTCGAACTGGGGAGCTAATGATCCTTACTTCACCTGGCTTGATATGGAAAAATATTTATATGATGCCGGAATCTTCAAAAATAAATCTATAGCTGCATCAATGGGAGGCGGTCTGGATAAAGGCCGCGGCCTGAGTCCAGAAGGCAGAAATCTTATTAAAGCTTCAGTGGAAAGAACCGGTATCGAATTTATCAACGAGGAATATCTTGAAAACAGTATTGAAAAAAGACTGGAAATATATAAAGCACATAGCAGTGCACCTTTTAAACTGTTTATAAATGTTGGGGGAGGAATTGCCAGTGTCGGTTCAATTGAAAATTACCAATTTATCCCCAGTGGATATTCACCTCCTCTTACAATCAAGAATTTTCCAATTAAAGGTGTCCTTATCAGAATGTCGGAAGAAAATATTCCCCTTATCCATTTATTAAATATAACTCAACTTGCTTCAAAATATGGATTACCATTAAGCCCTTCCCCGCTGCCTGCTCCCGGTGAGGGTGAAATCTTTGTTCAGAAGCAATACAATATGACATTAACAATAATAACCGCACTCATTTTAATCATATTCATTTCCATAGTACTCGTTCTTGAAAAAAGAAGGCATCGTCTCGGAACTGAGATAGTTCCCGATGGTCAGTACGGTGAACCCGATAAAAAACAACATGAATTAACTGAACTTTAAAGATGAAATTAAAATATTTCTTAATAATATTATTTATTCTTGAAGCACCATATATATTTTCAGCGCCAGGTATAATCAAACCTTTAAATCAAAAAGAAAAAACCATACTTAAAGAATCGGGAAAGAACAGGGTATATTATCCTGTTAAGCAAAACGAACCTTCCATAATACTGGTAACCGGTCCCGGGAAATTGACAGTAAAAACACGTAGCTCAGTCTCCAATAATGAAAACAGAACGACATACACTATTTATTATAATATAGATGGAAGCCGGGATATTGAAGTTAATTTTAAAGATATTGATGCATCCAAAAAAAATAATAATACCAATTATACATTCAGTACAATACAGGATATTGTTATTGAACTCGGACCCGGAGAACATACTTTAAATTTTCGTGCGAAGGATGCAGGTCACAATATCATTGCGCGTTATTTATATTCTAAACTGAGGGATAAAAAACTTAACTGGGTTATGCTCTCCCCTTCTCCCGCAAATGAACCTGTTGATCTGGTAAGTCATGAAAATGTAATTCATTATTACCGTTTTTCTGAAAAAAGACCTCTTAAAATAAAAATTATAGGACCTACACTCCTAAGAGTACTAACCCGGTTCGAAAACCATTACAGCATGAAAGGAAGTATTAACTACAGGCTGCAGTTAAAAGAAGACGGGAAAGTACTTCACACTTATCTGTTAAGCAGCAGCTTTTCAGACATAACAACTTACAAAAATAATAACAAGCTCATTCCAGGCAAGGCAAGGGAATTCTATATTGAAGTTCCACGAGGAAAACACACTTATACGATCACTCCGATGGATAAAGATAAGAATACCATTCTCGCAAGGGTATTATTTCCTAAAAAAGATGTCAAACTAGGAGAATAAAACTTACAATGAACATCATACTCCATAATATATTCAGTTTGCTGCTAATTCTTTTGCTTATTTTACCAGAAGGTGAATTAGCTGCAGAGAAGAAGCCGGGGAAAAAAGTAAAACACTGGGAAGTGGATATATCTATCAGTCCTTATTACGATAGTAATATTCTTAAATATTCCGATAAATATATTGACAGGTTTATGAACAGGCAGGATGAAGGACGGTTTCAGATAAACCGATATGATGACCTGGTAACAAATTATTCTGCAGGCCTGTCGTATTCCAATCAATTTATAAAAAAATTAAACTCGACTTTTTCTTTTGATTTTGGCTATTCACGATATTCTTTTAATCCCGTCAAAAACTGGCTCCGTTATAGTATCGGCTGGAGACAGGACTTTCTTTCAACTTCAAGTTTTAATATTTCTTATTCTTATATTCCTCATTTTTACGTGCGGCATTTCAGAGATGAGGAATGGATTACGGTTTACGGATACATTCCGCTCACTTTCAAACCTTACGAATTTGCCAAAGATGATTTCAGTTTTTGGGCTCAGCACTATCTGTTTAAGAGTACAAGAGTCAGAGGGTATTTCTCCTTTATGAAATATTACCTGGACCCGAATAACACGGAATATGACAGTAAAGATTATGTATATGGTTTAAGGATTTATCAGCAAGTCACTAAATATCTCAATATAAATGCCGGATATAAGTATTTATATTCTGATGCCAAGGGTTATGATCAGACAGGTGAAAGTAAAGCAACATCAGATGATGTGAATGCTACTAATTATGGACATAATTTTGTGGCAGGGCTGAATTATACACTTCCAAAAATACTCAATATGAATAACAGCGTCGGTCTGGATTTTTCATACGAGAGATGTTTTTATACTACAAGCCAGTTTTACGAGCTTGATCCGATACACGCCGGAAGAAACGACAAGAATTATGATTTGACTGTTACATATAATCTGAAATTGCCGGGGGATGTTGGAATGTCAGCGTTTTATAATTTAATGGGGAGAAAAACGGGGACTCCTGTTGATGTTAACGCAGAATATATTTCTGATGAAAAGAGTTATGAACAATATCAGATGGGGATAAAATTCAATTACAATATAAATTTTTAAAACAATAATCCGGATTAAAAAGATGAAAATTATTTTATCAATTTTTACTTTAGTAATAACAGGTCTTTTAATTAGCTGCGGTACCCCAAATGATCCCGAATCCATAATGGGGGGAGACGGCGGATATAAGATCATCGGTAAGTGTGCTACAACGGCTTTTGCTCAGGACGTGATGGTAAAAGACACTATTGCATATCTTGCACAGGGCGAAGGTGGATTAATTACAATAAATATTGCAAATCACAGGAAACCTGAAGTAATATCTACTATGTCTTTAATAAGAGGCTATACATATAAACTAGCCATATATGATACTTTAATTTATCTGGCTTCCGGTACATTCGGAATAAATTCGATTAACATTTCAAATATAAGTAATCCCATTTTTTTGGCTAACAACAGAAGTGTAAGTCCGGCAAAAGATTTTGGATTTTATTCAGATTTTTTGTTCATAGCAACGAGTGAAGAAGGGGTAAGGATTGCTTTTATCGGTGACTATGCTGCTGAACCTGATATAAGAGGCCGCCTGGTTACTCCCGGATTTGCACAGGGAATTGCTGTTTCTCCGGATAGTTCTTTTGCCATAGTAGCCGGTGGTGAAACAGGACTTTCATTCTTTGATCTTTCTCAATTACAATTAGGTTTTGGTGAATTTACATATGTCGATCTTCTGGATATTCCGGGATATGCAGAAAATGTGGTTGTTAATCCAAATCAAAAATATGCATACGTAGCCTGTGGTACTGCAGGACTAACAATTGTAGATTATTCTGATTCTGCAAATGC
>DATICR010000192.1:0-19214 GCA_035456745.1 Ignavibacteriaceae bacterium | reverse complement strand
CACTTTGAGCGGTCCAAATGATTCCTCCGTCAGTTGTTTTAAGAATTGTGGAATATGCCACAGTAAAGCCTGTTAATGCGTCTGTGAAATAGACTGAATTGAAATTCGTAAATGTACCGCTATTTTGCGGTGTCCAGTTATTTCCCCCATCTGTTGTACTAAGAATTATTCCACTATTTCCAACGATCCAACCTGTAGTAGAATCAGCGGAATAGACTGAATTTAATTGATTTGAAGTTCCGCTTGTTTGAGTTATCCAGTTATTTCCACCATCAGTTGTTTTGAGAATTTTTCCCAAGGCTCCTACTGCCCAGCCTGTATTTGAATTTGCAAAATAAACAGAAGTTAATTCGCTTGTGGTTCCGCTAATTTGATGTATCCAGTTATTTCCACCATCAGTTGTTTTAAGGATGGTTCCATAACTACCCACTGCCCATCCGGTATTTAAATTTGTAAAAAAAACTGAACTTAAAGAATTAGTGGTCCCACTAACTTGAACTATCCAATTATTTCCACTATCGCTTGTTTTGGAAATAATCCCATAACTGCCAACAACCCAGCCTATATTTGAATCTATAAAATAAACTGAATTTAACCAAAGTGTAGTTCCGCTATTTTGAAAAATCCAATTATTTCCACCATCAGTGGTCTTGAGAATTGTCCCATAATGTCCCACCATCCAGGCTGTATTGGAATCTGTAGAACAAACTGATGATAAATCATTGCCTTGGGGAAACGGATTTTGCCAGAACCATTGGGCAATACAGGTTTGAGTTAATAAAAACAGAAGGGTTAAACCTTTTGAAACAGTTCCCATGACGATCCTCCCTGACAAATGTAAAATATTTCCATTAAATTGTAACAATTAATTTTGACAGAAGCAACTGTAATTCTTGAATATTAAAATGCCTACTAATGACTACAATGACCTCAATGACTATTAAAGACTAATTGCTCTACAAATTACATGAGCAGAATCATTTTTTTAGTTACAACGCTTGAACCTGATCTTAACTGATAAAAATATACTCCGCTTGGTTTGTTTGCAGCATTCCAGGTTAATTCATAAATACCCGCCGGTTTTTCTTCATTTATCAATGTTGCTATTTCATTTCCCAAAACATCAAAGACTTTTATCTGAACTTGTGAATTGAGAGGTATTGTGTATTTTATTTTTGTAGCAGGATTAAAGGGATTCGGATAATTCTGTTCAAGATTTACTGTCTTAGGTATTTGTGCCTGTTTATCTCTTTCAACACCTGTTATATTCGGATCAAAATTCAATAGCCAGATATCATAATTATTATCAACCTCATTATAGTACTCGCCTGTAATTATCAAACTGCCCTCGCTGGTATTATTAATGCATCTCCCTGAGCTGTAAAAAATTCCCCCATAATTTTTTGACCATAACATATTTCCATCTGCATCAGTTTTAAGAATCCAGAGGTCCTGGACAAATGTATTTATGTATAATTGACCCGTAAAGACGTAACCGCCATCTGAAGTCTGCACAACAGAGGCAGCCCCGTCATGCATCTCTTCTGTACCCCAGGTTTTAGTCCATACAGTATCACCATCAGAATCAATCTTGATCAGCCAGGCATCCGTATAATTGTTCATGTGACCGAAAGATTCTGTACTTCCTGCAATGATAAAACCTCCGTCTTCAGTCTGCCTTAAATTATGAATAAGATCACGTTCTGCGCCTCCATAGGTTTTTGACCAGACTGAATCCCCGGATGAATTTACTTTTATTACCCAGGCATCCATATCCCCGGCACCAAAAGATTCGGTAACACCGCCGATTATTAAATCGCCGTTTGCCAGATGTTGAACACAGAATGCTAAATCCCGGTTTAACCCGCCGAAGGTTTTTGTCCATAATGTATCACCATTCGCATCAGTTTTAACCAGCCAGATATCTTCCGGATCACCGGCACCTGGTTTGGTATATCCCACGAAAACATAACCGCCGCCCGGTAATTCTAAACCATCTTCAATAAAATAATATGCATAATCTCCAAGATGTTTTGTCCAAAGTGTGTCGCCAGAGGAATTTGTTTTGATGAGCCAGCCTTCAAAGAAATTCGGATCGAATGAATCGGTTTCACCGAATATAATATAACCTCCATCATCCGTCTGATGAACACATGAGGCATAATCATAATGATAAGTTCCATAAGTTTTCGTCCAGAGTGTATCGCCATTTGCATCAGTTTTTATCAGCCAGACATTATCGCTTCCTTCGGGATTTTGAGTGCCTGCAATTATATAACCTCCATCATCTGTCTGCTCCACATATTCACCCCAGTCATCTCCGCTTGTGGCAAATATTTTTGTCCAGATTGTATCAGGGGATTGAGCATAACTTATTTGCGGGATGAGTAAAAATGAAAACAGTATTTGAATCAAAGATTTCATTGCAGTTCTCCTTAGAAGTTGAGATTGTTATTTTCAAAACTTCTGCTTCGGGAGAGTATTCAGTGTGTTAGCATTGGCAAGTTACATCAGCAAGTCTCTAATAACCGCAACCCTGAAATCTAACACTCACGGAGTAGATTAAATTTTCCTGTTTTAAATTGCAACAATTATTTAATTAAAGCAACTTATTATCAATAATTAACAGTGAAGACCGACATGGTGTAGTAATTTCATTTATGAAATTCCAGTTAGTAGCACAAAGAACTCAAAAGGAATCGGCTGAGGTATCTTTTTAAGATTGAAAAAGTTAATTTTACGCTTAATGAATAGTATCCTCAATCAGATTTTTGTTTTTTGGTCAAGATATTTATCTCAAATAATGTGGCTAAAGCCCGGATGTTTAAGGATGATTTTAGATCTGTTGGCTTCCCAGAGGGATCCTTTCGGAAAAGCCAAACAGCAAAGCTCTGGCTACAGATGTTAAATGATTGGTTGCGGCTTGCAGTGCTATGATGTATGATATGACAGGATCTCATCAGATGTAGACTGCGGAATGCGTTGAGGATTATTCCGGTGTGTATACTGCAATTTAATTAACAATAAAAATTAAGGAAGTTATGAACAGATTAATTCGATTATTTTCTTTGCTGTTGATACTGCTGCTGCTTTTATCCGGAATGGACTGCCGGCAGCTGACGCGTAAAGCACCTTACCTGATTTTTAACGGAAACGGGACGGAGATGCAGGTGCTGTGGCAGTTGAATTCATCAGATACGTGCCGGATTGAGTGGGGCACGGATACTCTTTATTCAGTGGGTAGCGCAAGGACCGCTGAATACGACAAGGACCATCAGCATACATATATTATTAAAAATTTAAGTCCGGCCCAAAAATATTATTACCGTGTTAATATAGGCGACGGGATTTATAACGGGACATTCTATGCGGCGCCGGACAGCAGTGCCGGAAAGCTCTGCTTCTTTGCTTATGGCGATACGAGAACAAATCCCGACATACATAACCGGATTGCAAATGCAATAGTAAAAGATTACAAAGCTGATCCTGATTATCAGTCGTTGATTATTTGTGTGGGTGACCTTGTGGTTGACGGAGATGTGGAATCTTTGTGGGACAGTGAGTTTTTTGCTCCATCATATACCGGTATTCAGAATATGCTTGGCAATATCCCTTATCAATCGTGTATGGGCAACCATGAGGAATCGGGAGAGTTATTTAAAATGTATTTTCCTTATCCTTATGTAAACGGGCATTACTGGTCATTTAATTATGGACCCGCACATTTTGTTGATGTGGATCAGTATTCTGATTACACACCGGGATCAGCAGAGCTGAAGTGGTTAGAGAATGACCTGGCATCTACAACCAAACGGTGGAAGTTTATTTATTTGCACGAACCGGGATGGTCGGCCGGTGATCATCCAAATGATAAGAGTGTCCAGGATTATATTCAGCCGCTCTGTACCAAATATGGAGTGCAGATTGTGTTTGGCGGACATAACCATTATTATGCGCGGGCAGTAGTGGACAACGTGCAGCATATTACTACCGGCGGAGGCGGAGCCCCTCTTTACCAGACCGATCCGGGTTTCCCTCACCTGGTGAAGGCAGTGAGTGAAAATCATTTTTGCAAAATTGAGATTGACAGGGATACGCTTAAATTTCAGGCAGTGACTTCCTCCGGAGAAATTATTGATTCATTTACTATTGTAAATCCTTTGCCGGATAATTAATCCGGAAATGCCGGGCTGCGGTTAAAATGAATAATTTGTATAAAGTTTGGGATATGAAATTATGATACCAGATGAACTTATAAAAACTAATAAAGCAATTTCGCGATTGAGATCTGATTACGAGGAATATAATTCGGAAGAAATAAAGGAGGTACTGGATTTTCTGCAGTATCACTTGTTCCTTGTGATTACTTATTTCGATAAGCAGGAGTTTGATTCAAAGGAAGTGAAGGAAAGACTTAGGAGGAAATTGAGTGAGGAGGGGGAGGAGGGGGAATAGGCAAAGGGCAGTAGGCTGTAGGCAATGAAGAGAAACCCGCGGGAAGTTATTCGGTGAAGTTTGATGGCTCGGACTTGGCAGCAGGGTTTACATGTACCGGCTGCGTGCCGGCAGTTCTGTGCAGGTCAGGAAAATGATTTTATTAAGATGACTTTATTTTATCATTAACCGGAAGTATCGTCAACTGACCGGAGGTAAAATGTTTAGCACAAACAAAAGTTGTATGATCGTTCTTGCTTATGAGTCCCAAATATTCTTAAATTTGAATATTGTTATTCTTTACCTTCAAGTATCTGTTTAATAATCATTTATTGGGGAAATATGAAACAACGGAAAACCTATTCAGAGGGAGAAAATTTTTTCTTTAAAACACTTCGTATAAACTTCAAAAAGAATTTCCACCGACCCTCGTCAAAACCATACATCTATAATAATCTCTTTCATATTTTCTGTATTAATATTTACAGTTATTCAGAACTTGCTTAAGTGGATTTGTTATTCATAGAAGCTTTTTATTGAGAAAAATGTAATTTTTTATGATCGGTAAAACAATTTCACATTACAAAATCCTTGCGCTGACGGGTAAAGGCGGTATGGGTGTGGTTTATAAAGCTGAGGATATTAACTTAAAAAGGAGTGTTGCCCTAAAGTTCTTACCCTCCTCCTCTTTATATGATGCAGAAGCAAAAAAAAGATTTATAAACGAAGCTCAGTCGGCATCCGCGCTGGATCATCCTAATATCTGTACAATTTATGAAATCGGAGAGGCGGAAGACGGACAACTATTTATTTCAATGGCTCTCTATGAAGGGGAAACTCTGAAAGAAAAAATCGCAAAAGGAAAAATCAGTATAGAGGAGGCAATAGATGTTACCCTGCAGATCTGCATAGGATTGGATAAAGCACACCAGAATAATATCGTACACAGAGATATTAAACCTGCGAATATATTTATTACTAATGAAGGAATTGTAAAGATTTTAGATTTTGGTATAGCCAAGGTTAAGGGACAAACCCGCCTGACTTTAATGGGCGCTACAGCAGGTACACTGGAGTACATGTCCCCCGAACAGGCCCGCGGCGGGGATATAGACTTCAGAACTGATATCTGGTCGGCAGGGGTAATTATGTATGAAATGCTGACCGGCAAACTGCCTTTCAGAGGTGAATATGATCAGGCATTGATTTACTCTATCCTGAACCAGTCACCCGATCTGAATGATATTCCCGGGAAATTATACCCCGTTATTAAAAAAGCTATTGCCAAATCTCAGTCTGAAAGATATCAGAATGCGAAAGGAATGATTGAGGATCTGATGTCGTTAAAAAAGAGTAAAGGAATCAAAAACGGGAATCTTCCTTCATTATTTCCTCCTCGTAAAAATAATCTAAAAACAAAACTTGTACTGACAACAATAGCAGTCTGTGTAGTTCTTGTGATTTTATATTTCTATCTCAATATTCCGCCGGAGAATAAGGTCAATATCCCCGAGAGAAAAACTATCGTCGTATTGCCGTTTAAAAATTTAGGATCACCGGAGGATGATTATTTTGCAGAAGGAGTAAGAGATGAAATTTCCAATAAATTGTCCTCGCTGTCTTCACTCGGTGTAATTTCAAGAAACAGTGCAGATAAATATGCAAAGTCGAATAAAACCAGTAAAGAAATTGGCAAGGAGCTGGGAGTCAATTTCATCCTTGCAGGTACAATACGGTGGGCAAAGAACAAGGATAAAGAGAGCAGAATCAGAATAATTCCACAGTTAGTTAGGGTATCTGACGATACAAATATCTGGTCCGATGCTTTTGACAGAACCATCGATGATATCTTTAATGTACAGAATGAAATAGCACAGAATGTGGTTGATAAACTGGGAATCAAAATACCGCTTGGTCAATCTATCACCGGACCACCACCAACCCAAAACCTTGAGGCTTATGATTATTACCTTAAAGCACTTAAATTCCACTACGGTCCTTCAACAGGTGCAAATATTAAAACATGTATTAAACTTTATGAAGAAGCCATTAAACTTGATCCTGATTATGCAGCTGCATATGCTCAATTATCAATTGCGTATCATGGTTTATTTAGACATTATTGGGATAGAGACAGCCTGAATCTAAAAAAAGCTGCCTGGTACTTAAAAAAAGCGAAAGAACTTAACCCTAATATTGCTGAGATTCATTTAGCCCAATTTTTTTATTATATCTGGTTTACCAATGATAATGAACGGGTATTTCAGGAATTAAAGCAAACTCTGGTACTACAACCAAATAATGCGGATGCTATGCATAATATTAGTTATTCTTACTGGAAGAAAGGCGAGTTCAATTTAGCAAAGCAATGTGAGATTAAATCTATGCAGTTAGATCCTCTAAACGCGCGTTATCCGCAGGAATTTGGAAATCAGTATCATGAAAGGAGGGATTATATAACTGCCGAAATATATTTGAAAAAAGCAATTGAGTTAAGTCCAAATACAAGCGGTTACTACATAAATCTTGCTCAAAATTACATAGATTGGAAAGGTAATACAAAACTTGCCTGGCAATTGGTTAAAAATGTAACTGATGATGAGTATTTAGAATTTTCGCCTAATATTTTTATTTATTTAAATATATTGGATAGAAATTATAAAGAAGCTCTAAAACAACTATTATCTTCAAAAAGAGAATATGAAAACAATGGCAGAAGTTATATTCCGAATGATCAGATGATTGCATTGGTTTACAGATTTATGGGAAAATATGATCTTTCAAGAAAATATTTTGATTCTTCAAGAGTCAAATTAGAAAAAATAATGATCAACCTTCCTGAAGATTTTCGTTTTTATGTGTCTTTGGGTATATGTTATGCCGGTTTGGGCGAAAAAGAAATGGCATTAAGTGAAATTAATAAGGGGATCCAACTATATATTCACGGGATTGTAGATGAAAAAAATTATCAACGTAAAATATATTTGGCTCAGGTTTATACTCTGCTTGGCGACTATGAAAATGCATTCAGTCAAATTGATTTTTTACTTTCAAATCCAACAGGATTTTCTGTTAATAAATTAAAACTAGATCCTTTATACGATCCATTACGAAATCTTCAGGGATATAAAGAAATGATTAATAAATATTCACTAAAGGACTAAAGCGTTTAATATAGCTATGTAAAGCATATATGGGTTGGTTATCAGAAGAAACATCATAGAAGCATAATATTTCAGAATCTAACATCACGATCTTTAGGGAGCTGGTTATGAAAAAAATTTCCGTGTTTCTTTTATTGTATATATTCTTTTTGCTTAACAACCTCTTCGCACAGTCAACCACAGGAAATATAGAAGGCTGGGTATTTGATGCAGACAACCAGCCGATTATTTCAGCAAATATTCTTATCACTTCAGCTGAATTACAAGGATCCAGGGGCGCAGCAACAGATACACGGGGATACTTTCGCATTCAAGCACTGCCCGTAGGAACATATACTGTTAAAATAAGTCACATTTCATATCAACAAGTTTCATTGGACAGAGTTACGATACTGCTTGGAAAAACAACTTCTATTGGAGAAATTCACCTGACTGAGAAGTCTATTGAAACGGAACCCGTTGTAGTATTAGGCAGAAAGCCGGTTATTGATACCCGGTCCACAACAAATGGAAAGAACTTATCAGCCACTCAATTTGATAAACTTCCTGTTGAAAGAAATTATTTCCAGCTTGCTGAACTTCTTCCGAATGCTAACATAAGCTACAAGGGAGACAGAGGTACAAACTTTTCGGGTGGTACCGGAATTGAAAATAAATATTTTGTTGATGGAGCAGATATTTCAACTCCGACTTTTGGCGGATGGCGGATTGATCTGCCTTATAATTTTATTCGTGAAGTTGAAGTAAGAACCGGAGGGTATGATGCAGAATTTCAAAGTTCATTAGGTGGAATTATGAATGCTGTAACATACTCCGGAGGAAACGAATTTCATGGAACAATATTCAGTTACCTTACTAACAATAGTTTAAGAGGATCTCCAAGGTTAGCTGAGGGTCAGTCCCCGGAAGGAGATTTTTCTAATTTTGATATCGGATTTGGAGTCGGGGGACCTATAATCAAAGATCGACTTTGGTACTATGCTGCATACGACCCGAATTTTATTTACAACGATGTTTTTGTAAATGGATTGGGTATGCAAAATAGTTATAAAACAGAGCATAAATTTGCTGGAAAACTTACCTGGAGTCTAGATGAAAACAATTTAATTACTCTTGCAGTCAGCGGTAGTCCGTACAAAGAACGCCAAATTATAGGTAGTTCAAGTGTTAATAGCCTAAAGACTCTTAGTCTTGAATCCACTACAAGAGACAATACGATTCTAGCTTACAATTCGATTCTCAGAGGAATTCATACTATTAGTGATGTTTTATTTTTAGAATCATCATTATCATTTGGTGCTTTAACCAGTACTATTAAACCGGCTTTGCAAGGTGGAGAAGCTCTTGAGTATTTTGATTACATTTCTATGACACATTCAGGGGGTTTGGGGATTACTCAGGTAAAAAGTGATATAAATTTGTTCGACGGATCAATCAAAGGTACCCTATCATTATCTGAACATACAATTAAGGCTGGTTTTGGATATGAACTAATTTCTACTTACAGGTACGAAGACTGGAATCTGCTAAGTCGATATCCAACTTATTATTATTATCAATATGAATTACTCGATGGGACTGTAAAGCAAAAAAACTTTTCAGCTTTCTTACAAGACTCCTGGCAAATTTCTCCACGGATCTGTTTTAATGTGGGAATCAGGTGGGATCCCCAGTGGCTGATAGCTTCTGACGGATCGTTGGCTCAAAAAATTACAAACCAGGTGCAGCCGAGAATAGGTGTTATTTATCAGCCGGGAGAACTTGGTACACAAAAAATCACTGCATCCTTCGGACGATTTTATCAACCACTACAACAAGCACTTTCGATAGTATATCATTTAAAAGGAGCTTACTTGTATGGCATTTTTTATCCAAATGACCCCCGTGTTGATAGCAGCGGCGCTTTCTATTATTCACCAAATATGAATGCATTTGTAACTAATATTCCAAATTTAAAAGGACAATATGAAGATGAATTTTCACTCGGATATGAAAGAATGCTTTCTTCAGAATATAAATTTGGAATTCATGGTATCTATCGCTATCTCGGTCAGGGAGTCGAGGACGGTGTTGTTAGCCCAGAAGATCAAATTAAGTATAACACTTTACAGGTATACGGAAATCCCGGCAGCGGAATGCTTAGTATGTTTCCGAAACTGAAGCGTGAGTATACATCGTTAGAACTTGCATTGGAACGTTTTTCACCCGGAGGTTTAAATTTTTTCATTTCCTATGTATTATCTCGTAATCGAGGCAATTACGACGGACTTGCTCAGACTTATGATGGGACAATGGTATGGCCAAATACTACCAATCAATCAGCTCTGCCAGAGCGAATGGTCAATGCTGATGGGCTTTTACCTAATGATAGAACTCATGTAATAAAAATATCAGGGTCTTATGTCTTTGATTTTGGACTGACAGCAGGAATAGTATTTCAATGGATGAGCGGGACACCTCTTAATGAGTTCGGAGTTGATTCTACTTTTGGTCAGTCTACTTTTCTTCAACCACGCGGATCAGTTGGTAGGACGCCCTCTATCTGGGATTTGAATTTTAGATTTATGTATGATTTTTCAAATTTACTTCCCATATATTCTACAAAGCTGGTTCTTGATCTGATGCATGTTGCAAGTCAAAGAACAGAACTCGATTATGATCAATTTCATTATTTCGATTATGATCAAAATTATCCAAATCTCAATTATATGAAACCGACTCAATTTTTACCGCCAATGTTGATACGATTAGGAATTGAAATGAATTTATAAAAAGAACAGGGTAATGAGTGCATCATTAATTTGCTGTTGAAATTTATGAGCAAACAAGATCAGAAGATAACAGAACTTGAAGCGGAAATAACCCGACTTAAAGCCGCTGTTAACGAACTTAAAATATTAAATGAAATAGCGGTATTATCCGGCAAGGCGACGAATATAGACCAGATACTGCACCTGATGATTGAAAAATCGATAAATGCAGTTGGAGCAGAGCAGGCCTCCATACTCCTTGTTACTTCAAACAAAAGAAAACCTTTTAAAACAATTATCCGTCAGGATGATACAAGCAGTCTGAAACATGACTATCATATCGGTACGAGTTTAACCGGATGGGTGATGTTGAATAAAGAATCTTTAATAATAGAAGATCTTCAAAAGGATAAAAGATTCGAACCTTCCGAAGAAGAAAAAAAGGATATTCACTCTGTTTTATGCGTTCCTATCTGGTTTGAAGGTAAAATAACCGGAATCATGATGCTGATCAATAAAAAAAATCAAAGGAGTTTTTCACAGAATGATCTTACCCTTATTTCGATAATATCTATTCAGGCTGGACAGCTGATCAATAATTTACGATTGCAGCAGGAAACCCTGCAAAAAGAAAAAGAAGCCGAAAAACTGCAGGAGATTGATAAAATAAAAACAAACTTTTTTACTAACATTTCACATGAATTCAGAACACCGCTAACATTAATACTCGGTCCCGCACAAAAAATATTAGAACAATCGGGTAACGATGAAATAAATGAGGAGGCCAGACTCATACATCAGAATGCTAAAAAATTAAACAGGCTGACAAATCAGCTTCTTGATCTTTCCAGAATTGAAGCAGGTAAAATGAAATTAAAAACAAGCAAACAAAACATTTTACCTCTGTTAAATGAAATTGCCGCCTCATTTCAGCCCTTTGCAGACAGAAAGAAAATATCACTTAAATGTCAAAGCGGGCAGGAGGAAATACGTATATATATTGACAGGGACAAGATTGATAAAATCATCACTAATATTTTATCAAATGCACTCAAGTTCACACCGGAAGGAGGATGCGTTAATGTCAATGTTAAGACCAGGCCTCTATTAGATGAAAATTATGCATTTGACAGTCAGGTTAAAGAGATTGCCGAGATATCCGTTCAGGATAATGGAATCGGAATACCTGAAGAACAACTCGATAAAATATTCGACCGGTTCTATCAGCTCGATAACAGACTATCCAGAGAATATGACGGAACAGGAGTAGGGCTATCTCTGACGAAAGAGCTGGTTGAACTGCATAAAGGAAGGATATTGGTCGAAAGTGAACAAGGAAAAGGTTCAATTTTCAGAGTAATATTACCTATGGGGAAAGAGCATTTGCTTGAGGAAGAAATTATTGATGTTGATACACTTGATAAGTCAGAGGAAATCTCCGGTGGTGATGCCCGGGTCCAGGATATTAAAAATGCAGCTCCTTTGATAATCAAAAACAAATTTGATATAAACTCCATTAGCAAAGAATCACCAACATTATTAATCATTGAAGACAATGAGGATGTCAGACGATACGTAAAAGGAATACTGAACGATTTATATATTATTAAAGAGGCTTCGGACGGCGAAGAAGGACTGGAAAAGGCATTAGACATGATTCCTGATCTTATAATAAGCGATATAATGATGCCAAAGAGAGATGGAATGCAATTGTGTCATAATATTAAATCCGATTCCAGGACAAGTCATATTCCCGTAATTTTATTAACAGCAAAAACAACATTAAAAGATAAAATAGAAGGATTGGAGACCGGCGCTGATGATTATCTAACCAAGCCTTTTGAAGCAGACGAATTAAAAGCAAGGATCAGGGGCCTGCTTGACCAGAGAAAAAGAATGCAGGAATATTTCAGACAGCATGAATTGTTTGGGGAAGAAATTAAAGTAATTACATCATCTGATAAGAAATTTCTGACGGATACAGTAAAAATTATTAAAGAGAATATATCCGATCCTGCCCTGAGCGTTGAATTACTGGCAAGAAATTTAGCTGTTAGCCGGCAGCTGCTTTATAAAAAACTTATTTCACTGGTCGGTGAGTCCCCGAATGAGTTTATCAGGAGGATCAGGTTGAACAGGGCACAGAAATTAATTGAAAGTAAGTCAGGTAATATATCGGAAATTGCCCTGGAAGTGGGATTCGGCAATCCCTCATATTTTGCAGAATGTTTTCAAAAGCAATTTGGTGTTCTCCCCTCTCAATATCATCAAAAATCCCCCGCCCCATAGGGTCGTTACAATAGCCGCATCATTTTATTCAGGACTGGTAGATATACTTTTATTCATTGCTTACCATATCCCTGAATCTTTTTCCTTTCTTAGTTGAAGGAGTTGTTGAATTTATCTTTGATATTTATATGAAACTGAAGGAAAATCCTGAAATGGATGAGATGATTCCTTTGAAATTTTATTTGAGCCAGAATTATCCAAATCCATTTAAAGAGACGACCACTATAAAATATTGTGTGGGCTATAAAACGAGAGTGCTGTTAACTATTCATAATTCAGAAAGAGAAAAAGTAGACACTTTAATAGACGATATAAAGGAGCCGGGCACCTATAAAATCAAAATTGACTTATCAGCGACTAATTATCAGCTGACGGAAGGCACATTTTATTATCGATTCACTGCGGGAAATTATACAAATGAAAAGAGGATGAAAGTAATCAGATGAACAAAGTGAATAACTGAAGGATAAGACCGGGTGGGCAGAAAGTTATTAATTGATAATACTGAATCAACTCTCTATAAAACTTAGAGAATATTTAATAATAATATTCGAGGAGTAATACTATGAAAACATTCTATTTTGTGTTTGTTCTTGCTGCTTTTGCAGGAATTATCTTTCTCGGCTGCTCTCAGTCGCCTGTAGGTCCGAATGATCAGCCTGATTCTATAAACAAAAAAGGTCCTGTTATACACCAGGTACAGGGTTCGCTGTTACTATCACCGGAAGGAAAGACTCTGGGGGGCAGATTTACTGCTCATCAGTATTCCGACGGGTCTTATGACGGCCAGTATGAGGTCAACGGGGCAAATGCTTTAGGCGACCCATCTTTTAAATGGAACGGCGATATTCTTTTTCTAAAAGTATACGAAGAAATCGGTCAATATCAGGGAACAATGGGTGTAATGGGAGGGGTCGAGAAGACCGGTCCTTATGCCGGATGGTATGATGTTATTTTTGTTATTGATAACGGTATACCTGGACAATCTTCAGCACCTGATGAAGGGATCAATGTTATATGGATGACTCAGGACCTGACAGAGGCAGAAAGCTGGTGGAATATGGACCCATACGATCTGATTGCAATGTGTTTTGGTTCTGTTCCCGCCGAACAAGGAAATGTTACAGTAGAGTAAACCAGGAATAAATAATTTTTCAGCCCGGACAGAAATGCCCGGGTTTTTTTTATAGTAAAAATTATCAGCTTATCGGGGCCCGGTTTCAAATACCGCATTAATTTATTCAGAACTGGTAGAATGAGCTTAAAGCATTGCCTAACATAGAGCGGAGCTATTTTCATATAATAAATACAGGAGTGAAAAATGAAATACTTAATACAAACTTTTATTTTGTGTCTGTTAATAACAGCACTGATTTATCCGCAGCCCTGGCAGCTGCAGAGTTCAGATCTTCCATCCGATGCAATTGCTGCACCGTTCTCACCTGTCGATGATAATATAATATGGGCTTCCTGGTCAAGCAGCTGGTTCGGAACCGGTTCATCAAACGGTTACCTGAAATCTACCGATGGCGGCGCCACATGGGTGTGTGATACCATTCCACAGCTTGAAAACGGCGTTATCTGGTGGATAGAGGCCGTGGATGCTAATACAGCCTTTTTAGCCGTGGAATCATGGCAGGCCTGGGGAATGCAGGGTGTGTACAAAACAACAGACGGCGGGGCAACCTGGGAAAAACACGCAAGTGCGTATGTCAATTCAGATTACGGACCCGCGTACATACATTTCTTTGATGGCAATAATGGGGTCGTCGTCGGTGAACGAAATCCCGACTATTTTGAAATCTTCACAACTACAAACGGCGGCATCGACTGGAATCCTGTTTCCACAATAAATATCCCGCAGGCAAACACAGGTGAATGGCTTTACCCTATTGAAGTGGCTGAGTATGGAGACATTATATGGCTGCCTACAACGGGCTATCCTTCAAATATACCAAGGTTCTTAAAGACTACCGATAACGGATACAGCTGGGCTGCCTTGGATCCCGGATTGACAGCCGATTATTATGCTTTCCCGGCATTCCAGAATGAAAATATTGGAATTCTGTCAGGCTGGTCATTAGATGTATCATCCTATGAACTCAAAAAAACACTTGACGGTGGAGTTACATGGAACAGTCTTAGCGAGCCTTATGGCGGCTGTTCTCCACTTAACGTCAGCTACGTTCCCGGAACCTCATCGGGCTACGTGATCACAGGGTGTTTAAATGTTAACGGGTATTCAACCGGTTCCGCTTATACACTTGACGGTGGAAATACATGGACGAACCTGGATGACGGGAATTATTGCTATACGATATTTAATTCAGATCAATCCGGATGGGCAACAAACTGGGGTACAAACAGTTTCTATAAATATGTCGGTCCCCCAATGCCAATACCCGTTGAACTCACTTCATTTACTACTTCAGTAAACGGGAATGAAGTAAATCTTCACTGGCTAACTTCTACAGAAACTAATAATAAAGGATTTGAAGTGGAAAGAAGTCAAATCTCAATTGTCAAAAGTCAAAAGGAGTGGGAAAAGATCGGATTTGTGGAAGGAAAAGGAACAACAACCGAAGAACAAAATTATTCTTTTACAGACAAAGAAGTACCTGAAGGATCTTACGCCTATAGACTTAAACAAATCGATTTGAACGGTGCGGTAAATTATTCCCAAGAAGTTAATATCGAAGTAAAATCCGTCTATACATATTACCTCAATCAGAATTATCCCAATCCTTTTAACCCGACAACAACGATAAAATTCGGACTGAAAAAGGAGTCAAACGTCAGAATAGATATATTCAACAGTATCGGGGAAAGCGTAAAGACTATTCTTAATGAAAAAAGAGAGCCCGGCAATTATACAATCAACTTTAATGCGTTTGATTTACCTAGCGGAGTTTATATCTATAGGATTGAATCAGGAAGCTTTGCTCAGACAAGGAAGATGCTGTTGTTGAAATAGTATCAAATGATACCAAAGGAAGTGTAAAACAAAGTTAATAGTCAGCCGGTAATAAGTCAACATACTGGCTGACTACTGTTTTCGATTAACAAGTAATTAACTAAATAGTAGAAACTTTCTTACCTTTTCCCTCCAGTGCTTCACGGAACATTTTGTGAATGTACTCCCTGTAGAGTTTTCGAGGCAGGTAATCGCCTTCCGATGCTTCAATACCTTTCTTATTCACCCACTCAACGAAATGCCCCGGGTTATCAGAATATGCAAATTTTGCAAAATTCATTTAATATACTTTGTTTCTCTTCCTTATTAGCATTTTGATACCTTGATTTAATTTCAAGTAAATATTCTGCTTTAGCTTTTTTACTCATAATTTTTCTTTCAAAACTTATTTTGGGTGGTTAGACCTAATATGAGTCAACGAATATACTCAATTCCACTTTTTGAGGTTTTACCCTGTTTTAGGAAAATTATTTGGTTAATTACGGTTAGATTTAATTTTGAGGCAATGACTATATTTTCAATAGTCCAGGGTTAGATTAATTGTGAGTCAATTCGCATAAATCGGAAAAAAATTATTCGATAGAAATTTTAACGGGAATTGTGTAAATTTATTTTATGAAGTTCCGGTGGCCTGAAAGATTTCTATTTTAAGCAGCCGGATATCAAAAAATCAGGTGGAGACAGGTATACCTTGAAAAGTATAATTCTTCAATCTTATTCTATCAAACTGAATATCAACCTACCGGTTAATATCCTTAAATCAATCAATTACCAATAATGCCGAAAGACTTTTATGAAAAAAATTCTTACTCTTTTTTGTGCGCTGTTTATTATGCACCAGGGTCTGGCTCAGACAAATACACTTGTTCAGCAGATTATCAACAATGTTAACATCGATTCGTTAACAAAATTTGTCAATGAACTGTCGGGTGAAGTTCCCGTAATTATTAACGGGCAGCAGGTTACCATCGCTTCAAGATATTATAATACTTCAACCAATGACAAAGCAGCTGATTATGTAAAAGCCAAATTTGAAAGCTACGGACTGCAGGCTTTTGATCAGAATTTCAGTTTGGGAAGAAATGTTTATGCAGTTCAGGAAGGCACTACTAATCCCGACCAGGTTTTTATTATCTGTGCCCACTATGATGATATGCCTTCCAGCGGTCTTGCCCCGGGTGCCGATGACAATGGAAGCGGAACCTGCAGCGTCATTGAAGCTGCGCGTGTTTTAAAAGATTTTACATTTAAATACACTATTATATACGCCATATGGGACACTGAAGAGCTTGGTTTAATCGGAAGTGCTTATTATGCAGATAACACTACCGAAGACATACAGGGTGTTATAAATATGGATATGATTGCATATGACGGAAACAATGATAACCTGGCAGAAATCCATACAAGAAATATTGCTAATTCAGTAGCACTTAAGGATTCTATGCTGCTGGTAAATACAAATTATTCTGTGGGTATAAATCCTTCAGTAATCAATCCGGGAATTACCGCAAGCGACCAGGCATCATTCTGGAATGATAATTACAGTGCCATTCTTCTTATTGAAAATTATTATGGCGATTTCAATCCTTACTATCATTCAGGAAACGATCTGATTGATCATTTTAATATGCCCTACTATGATAAATGTTCAAAATTATGCATCGGTACACTTGCTTTATTATCAAAGCCGGATGGAATTGTACCTGTTGAGCTGGCTTCATTTGCAGGTAATTACGATGGCAAAAATATAATGCTCAACTGGAAAACCTCTACTGAGTTAAACAATTACGGATTCGAAATTGAAAAGAAAACAGGCGATAACCCACAATGGTACAGCATTGGTTTTGTAAACGGAAACGGAACAATTCAGACTCCTTCTGTTTATTCATTTACGGATTCAAGAGTAACCGGTTCAGGCACTTACTATTACCGTCTGAAGCAGATTGACAATGACGGCAGTTATAAGTACTCATCTGCAGTCGAAATAAATGTGAACCGTACAGCACAATTTGTTCTTGAACAGAACTATCCCAATCCTTTCAACCCTTCAACAAAAATCAGTTTCAGTATACCACAATCATCCAATGTGAAAATAGCTGTATACAACCTGGTAGGAGAACAGGTAACAGTTTTGTTAAACGGAAATATGGAAGCCGGAAATCATGTAATAAATTTTAACGCCTCAGATTTACCAAGCGGTGTTTATCTGTGCAGAATTCAATACGCCGGTTCTTCCAGGATGATTAAAATGATGCTGTTAGAATAATTTTAATAAAAAGACCGTCTGCGGGCGGTCTTTTTTATTACTTGTTATTTATCAAACTTTCATAATAATTCATCATTTAAAGCGAAATTTTTTGAATTTTCACTTGCATATTTTAACAGAATATATCAAATTTATGCACGTGACTCAATTCAACAGTAGGCTTTTAGTTTTTTAGAAAAAAAAACTAGCGCTAAACTAAATAAATAAATTCACACTAAACTTTCGGGAGGCTCTATGAAGAAGTTGTATTTACTGTTAGTCGCTGCGATGTTTGTATTCAGCCAGACATATGCACAAAACACTTTTACTGATAATTTTGATTCTTACACTGCAGGCGTTCAGCTTGCATGCCAGAACTCGGTTGATTGGACAACATGGGATTTAACACCATGCAGTCCAACTACGGATGCTTATGTATCTGATGATTTTGCACACAGTGGTGCTAACTCGTTTGTAGTTGTTCAGAATAATGATGAGGTTCATCCCATCGCAAATTATACTTCAGGTCTGTATGAGGTATCTTTTTACAATTATATCCCTACAGGACACGCAGGATATTTCAATACTTTAGCTTTATTTAATGGAAACAGTTCCGAATGGGGACTTGAAGTTTATTTTAATCTCGGTGGAGGTGGATCTATAAATGCAGGCGGTGTTGGTACAGCAACCTTTAACTGGCTAACGGACACCTGGGTCCTGAACAAATGTGTTGTTGATCTTGATAATGATCTGGCTCAATACTGGTATAACGGAGTTATGATCTATCAGTGGCAGTGGACACTTGGTTCAAACGGAGTACCTGTAAGTCTGCAATTAGGCGGCAACGATTTCTTCGGTGCCACAGCAGATGATCAAATGTACGTTGATGATTATTCAGTACTGCAAATTATTCCTGTTGAATTAACATCATTCAGTGCTGCTGCAAACAGCCAGGGAGACGTTGTACTTAACTGGCAGACTGCTACAGAAACAAACAACAGAATGTTTGAAATAGAGAGAAAGACTGCCAACAGTGATTACAGAACAGTTGGTTTCATAAATGGTGCCGGTACATCAACCGAACAGCATAATTATTCCTACATTGATAAGAATGTTGGTGTTGGTGATTATACTTACAGATTAAAACAAATTGACTTTGACGGTCATTCTTCATATTCGAATGAAGTTGAAGTCAGTGCTGTTGGACCAACAACATTTAATCTTTCACAGAATTATCCGAATCCGTTCAACCCGACAACAGATATTAACTTTACAGTTCCTGAAGCAGGAAATGTAAAGCTTGCTGTTTACAATGCTCTCGGTCAGGAAGTAGCCGTATTGGTTAACGGAATGGT
>DATICR010000191.1:0-6964 GCA_035456745.1 Ignavibacteriaceae bacterium | reverse complement strand
GAACACAAACCGACTTCCAGGTGGGCGCGAATTCTTATTTGTACGGAACAAGATTCATGAATTACCTTGCTCTGAAATATGGTCCTGAAAAATTAATTCAATGGACTTCAAGGCATGAGGGGAGCGCAGCCTATTTTACCACCGATTTCAATGAAGTTTATAAGCTTCCTCTTTCCGATGCCTGGCATCAATGGATAGAATTTGAGAATGAATTTCAGAAAAAAAACCTGGATAAAATTGCAGAGAACCCCGTTACATCATTCAGAACTATTTCTTCCGAACCATTGGGCGGACTATCCAGGGCATACTATGATTCTTCCGATGAATCGATATTTTGTGCTATCGATTATCCGGGACAGCTTCCGCAGATAGTCAAAATTGATGCAAAAACCGGAACCATAAAAAAACTGCATGATGTTAAACGCCAGGCACTTTACTATGTAACATCCCTGGCATACGATCCGGGAACTAAGACTATATTTTATACAACAGATAATAATGATTGGAGAAGTCTTTATTCACTTAATGCCACTACGGGTGACTCCAGGCTTCTTCTGAAAGAGCAAAGGATCGGCGACCTTACTTTCAATCATATTGATAAATCATTATGGGGTATCAGGACTTACAACGGGCAATCGACAATTGTAAGAATTCCATACCCCTATACTGAATGGAACCAGGTTTACTCGTGGCCATTCGGACAGGATCTATACAATATAGATATTTCGCACGATGGAAAAACTCTTACCGGTGCCCTCGCAGAAATAAATGGACAGCAGATACTGGTGAAGATGAACGTTGATACTCTGCTGCATGGGAATTTTTCATTTGACACATTATTCAATTTCGAAAATTCCATTCCTGCAAACTTTACCTTCTCAAATGACGACAGATATTTATATGGTACCTCATACTACTCCGGCGTTTCCAATATTTACAGGTATGATTTCACTAAAAATGATATGGATATTATGAGTAATTGTGAAACAGGTTTTTTCAGACCGATACCCATTTCAGAGGATTCGCTTTTAACATTTAAATATACGACACGGGGATTTCAGCCGGTAATGATTACCAACAGACCTGTCACAAATGTTAAAGCTATAGATTTTCTGGGAGAACAGGTTGTGGAACAACATCCTGTTGTAAAAGACTGGATTGCTCCCCCGCCTTCATCTATTGATATCGATACAATGATCCTGAGCAGAGAGGATTATAATGTCTTCACGCATTTCGGATTAGCCTCATTTTATCCGGTAGTGCAGGGATATAAATTTTATTCCGCATATGGTCTGCGTTTTAATTTTTCCGACCCGGTGGGTTTTCAGAATGTTGATTTTATGGCATCTTACAGTCCTTATCACCAGCTAAATATGAATGAAAGACTCCATCTTGATTTTGCTTATTCATACTTGAACTGGAAATTTATGTCAACCTTAAACCGCGGAGATTTTTATGATCTTTTCGGTCCCACCAAAACAAGCAGAAAGGGTTATTCTGTAGGACTGGAGTATCATGATAATATAATTTATGATAAGCCGCTGCAAATGGATTATACTATATATTCCAGCTTTTTCGGAAATCTTGAAAGACTTCCTTCCTACCAGAACATTGCCTCTTCATATGACAAAATGCTTAATGCTGGTATTACCTGGAATTATCAATACCTGGCGGCATCTTTGGGAGCTGTAGATAAAGAAAAAGGATTTAACTGGGGAATCACTCTTGATAATAATTATGTGAGGACAACATTATACCCTCAGATTCATAACGATTTTGACCTGGGATTTGCTTTACCGATAAATCATTCTTCCGTCTGGTTTAGAAGTTCCGGTGGCTATTCTTACGGGGCCAGGCTGGAACCATTTGCTAATTTTTATTTCGGCGGATTTGGCAACAATTATATCGATTACAGGGAAGAAAAAAGATACAGAGAATTTTACAGCTTCCCGGGAGTTGAGCTCAACAGCATCGGAGGAACCAATTATGGAAAACTGATGTTTGAATGGAATCTGCCCCCATTAAGATTCAGTGATATCGGATTTACATCCTTCTTTTTGAATTATGCACGGACTTCTTTATTTTCTACTGCTATAGTTACAAATGTTGATTCAAAAGAATTCCGCCGTTCGTTACTGGACTTCGGAACCCAGGTGGATTTCACAACTATTCTGCTCTTCCATCTTAAGATGACTTTTTCGGCTGGATATGCCATGGCTCTGGAAAGAAATCAAAGACCTGTTGACGAATGGATGTTCTCACTTAAAATTTTATAAGTTTCAATGATCAGGATTGCTGTAAGTCTTTTACCGGTAATTTTATTTCTGCTGGTTCTCATTTATATGGACAGCTTCAAGCTCGTTAAGATTTCATTGATTATTCAAACTATCATTGCGGGCTGCATAGCTGCAGGGATAAGTTATTTTATTAATATATACATGCTTGAGAACTCACCGATAAAATTATCCACTTACACAATGTATATAGCACCTCTGATTGAAGAATCGCTTAAGGCCTCATTCATAATTTATCTGATAACACGCGGAAAAGTTGGATTTATGATTGACGCTGCGATCTACGGATTTGCTATAGGAGCAGGTTTTGCAATCATTGAAAACATTTACTATCTGACCTCAATCAATCAATCAAATTTAATTATCTGGTTTATCAGGGGATTCGGCACAGCAGTAATGCATGGTGGTACTACAACTATTTTTGCAGTTATAACCAAAAACATAATCGACCGTAAAAATGATGTTCATTTCCTTGAGTTTTTACCCGGATTAATAGCGGCAGTCATTTATCATTTTATCCCCGGATTTGTATTAGCCTTCGGCATCCATTCATTTTTTAACCATTTCGTTTTTTCTCCTGTTCTGCTTACACTTTTACAATTAATTTTACTCCCGACGGTGATAGCATATGTATTTTACCGCAGCGAAAAGCTTCTGAAAGAATGGATGGAAAAAGGGATGGATACGGATGTTGAACTTCTTGAACAGATTAATGAAGGAAAATTGTCGGAAACTCATGTCGGACAGTATCTCTCATCATTGAATGAGAATTTTTCCGGACCGGTTATAGCAGATATGCTTTGTTATATAAGAAACCATCTTGAATTATCCTTGCAGGCAAAAGGGGTTCTGCTGATGAAGCAATCGGGTCTGCCGGTAGTCATTGATGAAGAAACCAGAGATAAGTTTAATGAATTAAAATATCTTGAAAAAAGTATCGGCACAACAGGAAAAATGGCTATTTCACCAATACTTCATACAAGCACGAGAGATCTCTGGCAACTGTATATGCTGGAGAAAAGCTGATTTAATGAGAACGCTGATCCCGCAAGCGGGATACGCTTATGGTTATGATTTTCACTGATAAAATTTTGCAGATTGATTGTAAAATAAAAATTAAATTTAGATAGTATCCATTTGGAAGGATTTGTATCAGGGGATTGTCTTTTGATGTTTTATGATTTACGCTGATCACGATGAATCGTATATACTTAAGTAAAAAAATGGGAAAGCATATTTAGAATGAACTCATCCCGTAGTCCTTCCCTTCCGCCACGGCGGACAGGTGGTAAGGGAAGGACTTATTGGAGATCGTAACTTTTCATTAATCTTGTTATCATTGTCAAAACATTGCCTCGTAAAAATAATTATATCTTAGCCTGCATTTTCTGGATGAACTAAATAAAAAGGTCGAACCAGATATTCTGAGTGTTAACACAGAAATAAAAGACATCATCTGCAACACATCCCTCTATTCGCATCTGCCTGCAGGCAAAGGCAGGAGAGAAGACTTACAGGATGAGTTAAAGTTATTTAAAACAAATGATGAGTTATTATTTAAAATTAAACGCCTATGCGATGAATCGGGATCAGCGACCTCCGAAAAATTATTTCGGACAGATATTATTGAACGACAGCAAATTACAATGTCAATTTCTTTTGTTTGCCTTTATCATTTCTTTGTCTGACTTTTGGAAATGGAAATGAATGAAATTTTGTGGTACTGTTATTCTCTACCATTTTACATTAATTAAAACTCAGCGGATTATTATTTATGGCAAACAAAGTTTTAACTGAAAACTATCAGAGCAGAAGAGACTATCTAACCCGATTAATAGAAAAATTATACTCCAGGGAAGAGGCTCTTAAAAGTTTGAGCAGGAAGTATTCAAATTACAGATTGCTTCTCCTGGTAGTGGAAACAGCGGTTTTTTTCTTTTTATTCTTTGTGGTTTCAAATACCTCAGCCCTGATTTCAATTGCAGTGTTCCTCGCCGCGTTTGCCGTCGTTGCTCACTTCCATAATAAGCTGGATAATGGTATTAAGAAACTGGGTCTCTGGATAAAAATAAAAACTTCCAATCTGGCCCGATTAAATCTGGACTGGAAGAACATACCTGCATTTAATTATTCAGGAAAAATAAGTTCACTCCATAAACCTGAGCCAAACGAAACAGATCTAAACCTGGCAGGAGATGAATCTTTACATCAGCTAATTAGTACGGGCACTTCGTTCCAATCCAGAGACTTGCTCAGAAAATGGCTCAATCAAAATAATCCTTCGATTGAGGAAATAATAACAAGACAAAAACTGGTAAAAGAACTCACACCATTATCGTTATTCAGAGATAAACTAATTCTTTTTTCGATTTTATCTTCAAGGGCTGATTTTGATGGGAAAATGATTCTGAAGCTGTTAAGCAGAAAAGATATCCTTCCCCGTTTTTTCAGATTAATCTATATCGTTTTGATTTTGCTTGCCCCGGTAAATATTCTGTTGTTGCTTCTTTTCCTTGAAAATATGATCCCTGCTTACTGGGGTATCACGACGCTAATATATATCACTCTATTTTTTCTTGGAAATAAAGAAAAGGACCGGATACTGGATGAAGCGGAATTTATTTCAGATGAACTTGAAAAACCGGCTGCCGTTTTTCAGTTTCTTGAACAATATCATTATAATAACAGTCCTCTCTTACTGAAATTATGCGAATCCTTCAAGACGGCAAACGAGCAGCCGTCAGTGTTAATAAATAAAATTAAAAATGCTGTCGGATTTTTAAGGATGAGAAAAGGAAACCCGTTTGTATGGAATGTTATCCGTGCTATCTTTCCCGTTGATTTTTATTTTAAGCTTAAGCTGAACAGATTAAAAACTCTTGTTTCCGGCAGATATAATTCGTGGTTTGAAACCTGGTATAATCTTGAAGCGCTTTCCTCACTTGCAAATTTTGCCTGGCTGAATCCCGGATATGCTTTCCCGGAAATAACTGATTCCGGACAGATCATTTTCATCGGGAAAAAATTGGGACACCCGTTGATTAAAAAAGGAAATAAAATATGTAATGATTTTGCTTTTAACCCCGAAGGAGAGATTGCAATAATAACCGGATCAAATATGTCGGGGAAAAGTACTTTTATCAGGACTCTTGGGATTAATCTTTCACTGGCATATGCAGGCAGTGTAGTCAATGCTGACGATTTTAAGGTCTCATTATTTAATTTATTCACATGCATTAAAGTAAGCGACTCAGTTATTGACGGCATCTCATATTTCTATGCGGAAGTTAAAAGGTTGAAAGCATTACTAGAGGAAATAGAAAATTCCAAATTCCCGGTACTTTTTTTAATAGATGAAATATTCAGGGGTACAAACAACATTGAACGGCTGAAAGGAAGCAGTTCTTATATTAAAAAACTTGCAGGTACCAGATCATTTGGTGCAATAGCAACACATGATCTTGAACTCGTAAAATTATCGGATGAAATTTCCAGAGTTCTTAATTATCATTTTAAGGAAGAAATAAAAGACGGTAAAATGGTTTTTGATTATAAGCTGAATGCTGGTCCCTGCCCTACCACCAATGCATTGAAAATCATGAAGCTGGAAGGACTGCCTGTGGATCTTTAGAGCAGGCAGGAGCAAATGGCAATAGGCAGGAGCAATAGGCAATAGGCAGAAGCAATAGGCAAAAAGGAAGTCCACAGTTGATAAATCATTCAATTAGCGTAATGATTTTTTTGGGGCAATTAAATAATCTTCACTAAGGGCACCAGGAATTAATATATGAAATTATCAAGGTGTAAACTTGGATTGTTGCTAAATGATCCATCCATTTCCTAATAAACACACAGCTTTTAGATTCAAAAAATAGCACGACTTAGTCAGGGCTACTAACAAAGCGGTAATTACAAATTCTTGTACGGTTGTATGATTTGCATGGCTGCATGACATTAATAGCGTAACATTAAAATTGAATTGCTATCGTTTTGCGACTGAATCTGAACTCACTCCGTAGCCCAGGGTTGTCTAAAAAGTAATAATTTTTATAAAAATTTGCACACAGATATCGCAGACCAGATAAGAGCAGACCTATCTGCAAACGCTCATAAAAACAATCCATCCCTAACAAATCTCTGAGTACGCTTTAACTACGCTCTAACTACGGTTTGAATACGCTCTACTCCGCTGTCTCTCCATCGTAATATAATCAGGCATCTTTGTCAATCAGACTTTTAAACTTCAATTTAAGGTCCCAGTTGTATATCATAAAATTTATTACCATTATTCAGTACCAAATTTTTTAAGGAGGATCGATATGGAACTCCGGAAAACGGCTTTGGGCATTTCTCTCGGCCTTTTATGGGGATTAACAATTCTTTTGGGAACCTGGTGGCTGCTTGTACGAGGTGCTCCGGGCGATGTAATCTCAAAATTAAGCGCATTTTATATCGGCTATACTTATACCTGGGGTGGAGCTATAATCGGATTTTTATGGGGATTTGTCGATGGTTTTATTGCAGGAATATTAATTGCAGGATTTTATAATTTTTTCTGCAGAAAAATTTATAAACAAAAAACCGTTGAAAAAGTTGTAGTTTGATCGGAATAGAAAAAGGCGATGAAACAATATTATAAAGCTATACTCATACTGTTTTTCTTAATCTTC
>DATICR010000190.1:0-5903 GCA_035456745.1 Ignavibacteriaceae bacterium | reverse complement strand
ATTCTAATATACCACAGCTTCCCTTTCTTCTCCGCAGGAAGTTTACCTGTATTAATTAATTTCCTCAGGTAGTCCTGCGAATAACTAAAAAACTTTGCCGCGTCTCTCAAAGGTACCAGTGCATCTCTGTTCATCTCTACAAATTCTTTTTTACTTAATCTCTTCAAACTATCCCCGAGTCTACTGATAATTATTTCTTCCAATAATGTAACATCACTATTTTCTGCATGCGAGTTGATTTCTTTTACCGTTACCTTATTCCCCTTTTCAATTTCCCGAAGCATTAGTTCAAATTGATCGTCCCCGTTTTCCATTGCCTCATAATATTTACTCCTGTCATATCTTTGAGTACCTTTTATTGCAATATTTACATAACCGCAGCCGACAAGTATATACGACAATAAAATTCTTCCCGCTCTCCCATTCCCGTCTTTAAATGGATGTATTATTTCAAAAAGTATATGAATAAGAGCAGCAAGTTTTATTTTATCATAATCAGGCTCTTTTATCTTTTCATTTATCCATTTTATAAATGTTTCCATCGTTTCGCGTACATATACATATTCCAGTGGAGTAAACTTAGCTTCATTTACTTCCACCGGTTCCAGCCGGAATTCGCCAAGTTTACCATTAAAAGATCCGACCTGGCTTTCGTAACGCATCAGCAAAGTATGAATCTGCTTAATATCGGAGATTCTTAAAGTGAACTCCCCTTCTGTGTAAAGATTATTCGCGTACTCATAAAGCGTGCTTGCAGCCTCAAAATAACCGAGTATTGCAGCGGTTTTTTCATCGTTGGTTCGCTTGTTTTTGCTTAATACATCGAGCAGTTCATTACGGTTGGCGAAGATCCCCTCTATTGCTATAGAATTGCGTATTTCATCCCTGAAGAGAGAATACCACTCATTATTTGAAACAGCAATCAGGTGGATATTCTTTTCTCTCAGTTGCTCAAATTGTTTTAATAATTCCAGGCCTTTATTCATTTCCCGAACCTTCCGAACCCATAATTTTAGTTAATCTCTTATAAATCAATAAATTAGAGGTATTTTGTTTTTAATGGGTACGGAAATATAATTATAAAATATTAAAACTGCTATGAAAATTTCCGATCCTTCCGTACCTGTAAATTCACTTATTTAATTATATTTCAATAGGTTAGAACTTCTATACTTTCATTGGGTACGGAAATAGCCGCCAATTAGCAAATCCAACAATTGCGCAATCCAACAATTAAACAATTCGCCAATCCTAAAATTCAATCCGACAATTCGCTAATTCGCCAATTCGCCAATTCAATCCGATAATTCGCTAATCCGTCAATCCGCTAATTCAACAACAATTCCCTCGCAAATTATGAAAAAGCCGGGGATTAACCCGGCTCTCTCTAAAATTTAGTCTTTTCCAGGGTGCCAAATGGCATTATTTAACCATCACCATCTTCTTCACAGAAGTAAAAGTATTTCCTTTATTCTGTGCAGTGAGCCTGTAAATATATATTCCGCTTGCATAGTTTGAACCATTAAATGACACTTCCTTATATCCTGAGTCCTGCACTTCATTTACCAGGGTTTGAACTTCCTCTCCCAATATGTCATAGATTTTCAATGTTACCTTGCTGTTGAAGGGTAGCTGGTACTGGATTTTTGTAGCAGGGTTAAAGGGATTGGGATAATTCTGTTCAAGCCTGTATTCTTTAGGAGCAATGAAATTCAGAATTATTTCTTTTTGAGCAGAAATATTATTGCTGCCTGTGATACTGAATTTCAGTGTATCTTTCACATTTACAGGAGCATTCCTGTTAATATCAAATTCAAAGACTACTTCAGTTTCCTGTTTGGCATCAATCTGTTTTATTACCCTGCTGCTGGTTTTGAATTTGATCATATCTTCCGGGAAATCAACAGGTTTGATTTTAATATTCCCCAGGGAATTTGTTTCTGAAATATTTGCCACAGTAAGGTTTATTTTGTTGTTCTTTGTCCCCGGCTGCACATCATAGACCCGGGGATTCTGGTCTGCAGTCTGCGCAGAGACATCCAAAACCAGCATCAGGAGAATTAAGCCGGTTAGGAGAATTCTAAAGGTTACCTCCGGATAACCGTTATTTTTTCCGTTTAACATTTCTAATATCTCCATTTTTATTATTATAAAAGTTTGTTCATTAAATATTTGCTCACTCTCCAGGGCAGGGAGTTGAATTTTTATTTGCCGTAACACTCCTGTCAATTAAATTCCAGGTCAGATTGGTACCGTCAAAAATAATTGAGAATACATTTGTATGAATGCCCGGTTGAAATACATCCGGCTGCCCGCGGTATCCATCTCCGGGAGAGAAATAATTATAATTACTATGGCTAACTATACCTACCGGGACACTATTCTGATTATCGTAACCAAAGTATGCAGTAATTGTCTTATCCTGATTAAAATGAATACATTGAAGTGTTGGAATAATTGGCTCTTGGGTAGAGTTTACTACAGACAAATACATTGTATCTGAAACAGACCCATAATTGCTTACCCAGATGGGATAACTACCGGTATCGGCAAATTCATTTGAATTAAGTGTAAATGTAACAACAGAATCAGAAACAAAAGTTGTTGATTTTGCATTTCCCCTATAATACGCAACAGTAGAATCTGTAAAGAATTCCCCGGTTACTGTAATTGTAAGGACATTTACCTCAAGTGGTCTGGCGTAATAGGGGAGTGCAAGGGGTGGGGAGATGGAATTAATTATGGGCCGTGTAACTTCCGGCAGATGCTCAAGCAGATATTCAGTATTATATTTTAACAAAGCATAAGCTTCACTTGTGATATTCCCTGAACTATCTTCATCAACATCTGAAAGCACTGTATGCAATGTGCTATCCACCCAGGGGATATGACCTCCTTGCAAGAGTGTTTTTGCTCTTGTAAATAAGCTGTCGTATTTTTCTGTCGTTGATTGATTATTTATCCACCCAAGTTCATATGAGCGCTGGTTGTAGTTTATTAAAGTGTCAAGAAAATTTATTGGGATGAATGGAGAATTAATATGTATTGGTACTATTGTTTGTGTATTGACAGAATTTATGAAGATATCGTTGAAATTATAATTATCAGTATTCCATCCAGAAACATATAAACGAGAAATCGTCGGTAAATAATCGTTTGGTAACTTTAATCGCAAAACTGTGTCTGATTTTCCAACATTAATAAAATTGTAACAATCTATAGAATAAGCCCATAAAACCATAGCTGTTGAATCCGCTCTATATTTATTTCGCCAACATTTTCTCAAATTTAGGTGATCTGAAAAGTCTTCATCCATTTTCAAGGCCAATTCATTTATATCCATTGAACTTGACAAAAAGTTTTGAATATAATACGAATAGACAAGTGAATCATTGGAATATAATACAAAAGCATTAACTTCCATCTCTATATTATTTCTTGGATAAGTGGAGTCTTCGGAAGGTTGTGGGGTATTTGGCCACTTGCCGTAAAAACTACCATTCCAACTATATGTTCTTAATACAAATCCATTTTCTTCATTTACTTGAAGAGAATCTTCACTATTTTCAGGAAAAGCTTGCCCCTGAATTTCCCAAATTCCATCACCTTCTATATCCGCTAATCTAAAAATTCCACGAGAGCTGATTTGAATATCAGAGTTCCCATCACTATCAATACTGTTAAGAACTTCGCCTTCTGTTCCATCCCAGCTTATTATCCAAAGATACATTAATTTTGAAGTACTGCCATCTGACCATATATTATACGAATTACGCGAAGTCCACGTAGTCATAATATCAACATTCCCATCACCATTTATATCCTTTACAGACCAGACATAATCCCCTATCAGTGCTAAATTTTCCTTAATTAAATTATCCGAATACCAAATAATTTGATTATTTTTATAAATGCCAATAATTCCACCTATACTATCAGAGTTTGAATAGTCAACACGACTAGCCAAAAAGATGTAACTACCTGTTAGCAAATTATTTGAATCTTCGATTATACCAATTTCTGGATATCGCAATCCAAGTCTAAATCCTAAACTACTATCTACATTTAAAACGGAACTAACAAACAAATCTTCATTAATATCTGATTTAACTTCTTGATTGATGGCTTCAAATAATGTTTCTGTAACCCCGGGTAAATATATTTGTGCTTTCAGAGGATTAAGCCCTAATAATCCTAGAAATAATATAACAATTAAAAAACTTTTTTTCATTTTTATTCTCCTTCAGATTTCATTGGCAAAAATTTAGTGATATTCCTCTCTATCGCATCAGGATAATCTTCGATTGTATTCCACAAATGATAAATATTTTTTAAAGTTGCTTCTAATCCATCGGGCCAATTATTAATATTATTTCCAGATTCCCGATTGAGTAAAATTTTAAGGTGATTCATTGCTAATGGCCAAAATGTATTCATAACATTAAGATTTTCAGGAGGATTATTTGACTCTTGTGGGTATCCTCGATCTGTTGCTGTTCCATATAAAAGCTGAATTGGACCGAAAGAACTTGCAACTCTTGTTTGAGCAGGTATTGAGTCAAGTCCGCCACTATATTCCGTACTCATTATAATTATAAACTCTAATCTTGCTGTATTATTTGCCCCCGAATTTTCATTTTTAGGATCTAATCCAAGATTTTGATAAACTTCGTTTCGGATTGATTTATATTCTTTTCTTGGTAGGGAATAATTTGCGAATATTAATTTATTATCTGAAATACGCTTTACCCCAAACAATGAACCACTTCCTCCATAGGGTGGAGGATTTTGAACTATATTTGTATATTCATTGATGAAATACCAAACAGAATGTGGGGCAATTACATATGTCATAAACTTTGTATTGTTATGGTTTGGAACAGGGTCTCCATTTCCCATACTTTCCCATGTGACCCAAAAATGTCCATTTTTAAATGAGCTATTATTTTGAATATCAAATTGAGTCGACCAGGGTTCATACCGGAATACTGGGCATACTCTCCTTAACTCTGTATCATATACCGACTCTATTGAATATTGACCTTTAATATATTGTGGTGGAAATCCATACTTACCACCCAAATTTATACAAACTGAATCAACGCTATAATCAAAACTTTCGACATCAATTCCATTATTCCAATTTGTAGCAAAAGTGCTATTGCCTAATAAGTCTGGTTTTACAACTTTAACGGTTGCTAAAGCTGTATCATTATTACTTATAGCTCTTAATTTATCTATGTATGTTGAATCAGGATTCCAATATTTACCAACCATACGAATTAACCCTGTGGGTAATAAACTATCGTTCACCATAGGTTTTTCTTTCTCCCAATATACACCCATCTTTTTTCCACAATTATTGCAAGTGTCAATAACTGTTACCGGATTACTTCCCCAAACATCCTCGGCAAGTCCTCCGTTCACTAAATGAGGAATTCCATTTTCATCTACGGGAACTTCTTCAATAGTCAACACTCCGGCAGTTTTGTACCTCGCCTGATAATATTTTGTTTGCCCAAGTAATATTTTAAATTCATTATTTTTCACTGTTACTTTAGCATCTTCATAAAACTTTTCCACCCACAAACTTTCAGGAAAACACGAAAATATTGGGCTATCTCTTTCTATAGTTTTCTGCTTCTTCCACAGAGACATCAGTTTATTCCTGACCTCAATACTATCACGAGGTGTTCGTTTTAGCCTACTGTGTTCCATTTTCTTATTAAGCATTTCAGGTATATTCTTACTTCCATTTACTGTTTTAAGTTTATTGTTTTTCAGCTTGTTTGGGTTTTTATTATTAACTATACTTTTCTCTGTTAATATTGGTGTATTACTTCCCGGATTATCAATTAAACCAACTCTTATTTTCACAACAACACTATCTTCATCAATGGAAT
>DATICR010000189.1:0-6170 GCA_035456745.1 Ignavibacteriaceae bacterium | reverse complement strand
AATTTCCAACAGCGGTTCCATTATTTGCATCTGTAAATGAAACACCCCAAAGGGCAACAGTTGTACCGCTGGTCTGAGGTAACCAGTTATTGCCGCCATCAGTAGTTCTCAAAATAATTCCCTGCTGGCCAACAGCTGTTCCGGTATTTGCATCTGTAAAAGAAACACTATTAAGATTTTCAGTAGTACCGCTTACCTGAGGAAACCAGGTTGCCCCGCCGTCCGTTGTCCTGAGAATATTTCCATTCATTCCGACAGCAGTAGCTGTATTTATGTCAGTGTAAGAAACTCCATATAGTTCATCAGAAATTCCGCTTGTCTGACCAATCCAATTCAAACCGGCATTATTGGTTGTAAGTATTACACCGCCGGTACCGACAGCTATTCCGTGATTTGCATCAGCGAAAGAAGCTGAAGTTATTGCCTGATCCGATACACCCTTCAGTTCATTGATCCAGGTTAGACCGCTATCTATTGATCTGAGGATCATACCATAAAACCCGACTCCGACAGCAGTAGTTTGTGCCGGCATTGAAATAAAATTTATATCGTTCCAGGTGCCGCTGTTTTGAAGTGTCCAGTTAGCTCCGCCATCTGTAGTGGTAATAATGATACCTCCGCCGGCGACAGCTGTACCGTTGTTTACATCATAAAATGACACAGAGAAAAGATAATCCCAGGGATTTAATCCGCTGACCTGAGGGACCCAGTTTGCTCCGCCGTCTGTTGTTCTGAGAATCAGTCCGCCTTCCCCCACAACTGTTCCCGTATTTGCATCAATAAAAGAAAGACCGCGAAGTATGCTTGTTACTCCGCTGTTCTGTGGAGTCCAGGTAGTTCCGCCATCAGTTGTCCTTAAAATTGTACCATTATTGCCGACTATCGTACCATTATTTACATCTGTAAAATCGACACCCCAAAGTTCCTCAATTGTTCCGCTTGTCTGAGGTGACCAGGAAGTTCCGCCATCAGTAGTTCTAAGAATATTACCATTATTAGCTACAATTGTCCCGTGGTCAGCATCTGAAAAAGAAACAGAATGAAGCTGATAATTTGTACCGGAGTTTTGGCTTTCCCATGTTTCTCCTCCATCGGTTGTTCTGAGTATAGTACTATTAAGACCAACAGCTGTAGCAGTATTTGCATCAACATAGGAGACTCCTTGCAGAAGAATAGATACACCGGACTGCTGGCTGACCCAGGCAGCTCCTCCATCGGTTGATTTTATAATCGCACCATTATCACCGACAGCAATACCATTATTTGCATCGGCGAAAGACACACAATTAAGCATATTTCCCTGTGGAAGCGGATTCTGCCAGTACCATTGTGCATCAGAAGTACTAAAGCTTATAACAAAATAAGCTAGTATGAATGCTGTGAATCGTAAATATCTGGAAATCATATGTATCCTTTTATTTTGATTTTAATTGAAGTGAATGAATTCAGCTATTTAATGTCTTTTTGAAATTTTCAATGCTTAAACCATTTGCCCAGTAACTCTCAAATACTTTTTTTAATGCTGTTGCATAATCCGGATGATCAACCACCATACTGGTAATATTAGGTTTTAAAGAAATTCTGTCATTGAGAGCAAACATTACGAGCGTTTCATCGCTGATTACAAGTTTCATCGGCAGTTTTTCTATGAGTCTTGCTTCCTCCCCTATTTCCTGATATAGCTCGACAGTTTTTACCAGGTTAGTCACTTCCTCCGGAGTAAGATCATCATACTCATACAAACCCTTTACAACCAGTTTTTGTTTCCGGAATAACTCTTTTTCTTCCTCAATATTATCTGCCAGACTGGGGGTTGTATAAGGCGGTTTAGTAAATACAAGCAATTCTTTTTTTGTGCTTTGCTGAATCGTAACCCATTTTTCTCCAATCTGTCTTTTATCCGTAAGGATCTCAATGTAGTCGAAAGGTTCGAAACTTTGTGAACTGTTTTCGTGAAATGATATCAGTTCCTTTTCCAGTAAATCAGCTGCTTTCTTTTTTTGTTCGATATCAATTTTTTGTTTCAGTTCAAAATCAATTTTCTTTTGCTCAACCGACTGCTCATAATTATTTACAATATTTTGTAAAGCTATTTTAGGATCTATACACCTGTAAACTTTATTACCGTTCCTACTGCTTTCAGTACAAATTCCTTTATGTACCAAATTCTGCAGGATTTCATAAATCTTCGTCCTGGTTATAGTAGTGATTTTAGTGAGTTCCGGAGCAGTAAATTCTTTCCTTTGCAAGAGAGCAAGATAGACCTCTGCTTCTCTTTTTGTTAAACCAATTTGCTGCAATTTAGTCGTTAAAACCATACTTCATTAAAAAATTGATTAAGAGTTATATTGTCTCCCCCTTATAAAGGGATACAGAAACTTAAGAAGAAATATTTTGATTTGCAAGAGGATGGGGGAGCAAAATTGCTTGATTGTTAAATGAGGATATAGGGGCAAACACATTAATGAAAAGAGCTTAATTTTCCCCAAAAAACTTTGATACTTCAGAAAATGATTTTTTTCTTTCCCATAAATACGGGGCATCCGGATCTTTAATACCGGGAGGAAGCACTTTGATCAGACCGAAGTTTGCCATATCCAAATCATATTCGGGGTTTACATCATATACAGATTTCCGGGCGATAAAGGTGTAAATAAATGCTGCGTAAACATTTTCACTGGAATAAATTTTAAGTAAATCAATCAAGTAATCAGACTGTACACTCTCATCTCTCTTATATATTTTTTTCAGGTGAGGCCGGGATGCTCTATAATCCACAATTGAATATCCCCAGGCTCCTTTTTTATCTGCGCCCTTGTAGCTGCAGCATCCAAACTCAGTAACAGCTAACTTTTTAATTTTCCCGGAATACTTTCTGATTGTTCTCCTGTACTTCCACCCATTAAATATATTTCTATAATAATTGAGCCCGATGATATCAAATAATTCCCAATTAATTTTTTCCCATTCCCCGGAAGCATAGGTTATTTCACCCTTGAAATGCCGGCGCGCAACAAATACTGCTTTTTCCAGATAACTATTCAGTGCATTATGCAATACTGAACTAAAACTATTCTTTATAATAAAAAAAGGATTGGACAAAGTTAATATTCTGTCATAAATGGTTTCACCTTCAATAAATCCTTTAACATCAAGAGAGAACTCATTTCCAAGTATATATACTATATCCGGAGAAATTTTTCTTAATTGTTCTGCTGCCATAGAACATTGAATTATATATTCAAGAGTTTCTTCAGATGAAGCAGTTACGTTTCGCGGTGAAAGCCAGACCATAAGACCTTCGTTTATCGCAATGTGTGAACATTCGATGAGTTTCTCCAAATTACGGCCATAAATACGGACAGCATTACAATGCAGTTCGTTTTTTATAATCCTCATTGACTCCGTTATTTCTGAAGCATTTGGTTCATTGAAGGTGCGGGGGGGTATTAAGCTCATACCAACATCATAGTTAACTCCCTTAATCTTAATTTTATTCATAACGGTTGAGGGTAAAAGTATGACGGAAGTATTAAGCTGAAATGAGTACAGCCCATAAGTATAAACCTGATAAAAAAAGCAACAGCAGTCAAACCCGGCTGGTTAAATATCTCCGGAAAAAGTATCTCCCAACGTCATATCACCGGTAGTATATCCTTTATAAAACCATCTCTTTCTCTGCTCAGAAGTTCCATGAGTGAATGATTCAGGAACAATATAGCCCTGAGATTGTTTTTGAATATTATCATCTCCTACTGCGCTGGCTGCATTTAAAGCCTCCTCAAGGTCACCGCTTTCCAGCAGATTTTCCTGCTGGGTATAATGTGCCCAGACGCCGGCATAAAAATCTGCCTGCAATTCCAGTCTTACAGAATACTTGTTATATTCTTCCTCGCTTAGCTGTGAGCGAAGGTTATCCATTTTATCCATTGTACCAGTGAGTTTTTGAATGTGGTGACCGACTTCATGGGCAATCACATAAGCCATAGCAAAATCACCGGGAGCTTTAAATCTTCTCTGAAGCTCATCATAAAAGCTCAAATCGATATATAATTTTTCATCCCCCGGGCAATAGAACGGCCCTGTTGAAGATCCGGCTACTCCGCAAGCCGATTCAACTCTTCCCCTGAACAGAACCAATTTGGGTTCACGGTAAGTTAAGCCTTTTTCCTTAAAAATTTCACTCCAGATATTTTCTGTTTCTGCAAGGACAACTGAAACAAATTGCACAAGTTCTTTTTCTTCGGCTGTTTCGGTATAATTCGAATTTGTAGTTCCATCGGACTGTACATTTTGAAGTACAGAAGTCGGGTCCCCACCCAGAAGCAGTACAACAACCACAATTACAATCGTTCCGATACCGCCGCCTACAATTCCTCCCGGTGACAACCTGCGTCTGTCTTCTACATTTGAACTTTCTCTTCTTCCTTTCCAGCGCATTGTTTACCTTTCAATCTGAAAAATTGTTATCACCTGTAATAAGATAAATGAATTTCCATACTTATTCAATAAAGAATTGGGTGATAAAACAGGAGACTGATGAAACTTCAGGGAATTAATTATTTTTAATTATCAGTTGTTTTATATTCGAATATTATATTCTGTTTTAATAGTTGATTCGCTTTATGAGGTTCACATTTAAATTCATAAAATGATGATAAATTAAGTACAGAGGAATGTAGACGGGACATAAACATAACCGGGTAATTGAAAATTTTTTAATTCATAATTATCAAAAGAGAAGTGAAAAATGAGAAACAAAACTAAATTTTATTTACTGGTAATCTTCATGCTAATCCCGATTCATATAATCATTCCACAAAATAATCCGACAAGGGTAGTAGTTGATATTACATTAAATCAAAAAACCTCGAATGAAGCAGGAACAAGATTATCATATTTTATTAATAGCGAATTAAAAAAACTGAAAAATGTAGAAACAGTAGAAGATAACGAAGATTTTAAAATTAATGTTATGATGTTTGAAAATCGAACAAAAGAAGGGGACACTCTTGGTTATGTAATTTCAGCAATATTCCTGGCTCCGGCCGACTGTGACGGTTATGGTGCATACAAATATTTAACTTCTACGCTATCCACAGCCAGGAAATCTGAATTTGAAATAGCAGCAAAAAATATTGTGGCCTATTTTGATGAGGATGTACTGAAGTTGAGAAAATGACCCGGTATTAGATTTTCCATTCCTGTAATATAATGCAGACACTGCTTCCATCTCTCACTGCAAATTCTCTGGCGTTCCAGGGTTTGTCAATAAAAAAATAACCAAAAAGTGAAATCATATTGTTGTTCAGAAAAGACAGTGATTTAAACTCTCAGTGCCCCGCGGAAACCTCTGGCAGCATAATAGGATTCCGCTCCATTATGATATACAAAAACAGTATCATAGCGACGGTCGCAATAGATAGCTCCTCCGAGTTTTCTGATGTTAGCCGGTGTTTTCACCCAACTCGATGTTTTCAAATCGAAGTTTCCAAGTTTCTGCAACTCCCTGTATTGTTCTTCCGTTAAAAGCTCAATGCCCATAGCAGCAGCCATATCAATAGCGTTATTTTTCGGTTTATTTTCTTTCCTGGAGTCCAGCGCTTCACGGTCATAACAAAAACTTCTGCGGTCCTTAGGACTTTCGGCTGAACAATCATAAAAGATGTATTCGCCTGTCTTTTTATCCTGACCGACAACATCCGGTTCACCGCCGGTTCTTTCCATTTCACTAAGTGACCACAGTTTTTCCGCATTTTTTTCCAGCTTTGCAAGAACTTTACCCCATTCAATACCTTTATGTCGGTTCATGTTTTTCTCAAAACGGGTTTTTAACACTTTTAGCAGTTCTTCACTTTGTTCCGGAGACAGTTTTTCCTTATTGCTATTAATGTTTTTCATACTTTTATATTACCTCTGTTGAATTAATGGATTTAAAGAAGCTGAATTCATTCTATTCTGTAATTTGGACTTTCCTGTAACATATATTGTAAGAATCTCTCCCCACAATAAATGTGTTCATAGATTATTTATTATCAAAAAATTGAATTACATTCTTAGTTAATGCCGAAACTCTGGGAATTGGACATCAGCAATATTTTACTTCAGGTTATTTTCATAAAACATCCATTAAAATATCCTGAACAAAATAAAATGCCTGAGAAAAATAT
>DATICR010000188.1:0-4683 GCA_035456745.1 Ignavibacteriaceae bacterium | reverse complement strand
TTTTGGTCTGACATCGACAGTAATTTTCTGTGAATAAATTAAATAAACTTACAAAAAAATAAATTAAGGATTATTTCTCATTGACAAACGGATAATCTCTTATTTTATCATTACTGAATGCTTCATCCCCAAAAGCGTCGGATTGGAGTAATAAATCATAATACATGTTATTTGCTCCGAATAAAACCGATCTGGCATCATAACCCAGCAATCGTAGATAAGCAGTAACAAAAGCAGTCAGTTGACCATTGGTAGAATAAAAAGCACTTTTTTTATTTGAAGGGATTGACTGCAAATATTCGGTGCTGCTGAGTTCGGAGTTTGGTGCCGGGTGTAAAGAAATAGCTTCGGCAGGATGAAAAATACCGTCCATTATATCCTTATAAAGAAACGTTGTATCATAACAAACGATTAAGTACTCATCAGAAAATGCCATTAGCCATCCATAATTAATAGTGGCGGTACCTTCACTTTCAATAAGATAGTCTTCAAAATTAATCATCATCAAATTTTTTATTCTGTTCTTTACTCTGTCTTCAAGTGAAGTCCCTGAAAGTGATATCTCTGGTAGAGGAGTAAAGGGAGGTTTGGGAACATTAACATCTGAATAATCGCTTAATAGTGTGTAATCAAAATTGAGAGCCGCAAGCCATTCATCAGAAAATGCCTGATTCCATGCAGCCATTCCATAGCTCATTGAAAAAGTATTATTGAAGCCGTATAATCTCAGAAGACATGTGTAATAAGCCGACGACTGTCCGTTTTTACTTATGATAATGATTTTCGGAATTTGTTGATAATTTATGCTGTCGAGATATGCAATCAGTTCTGAGGGAATTTTGTTTATTGCATTTTGAATATGCCCCGCAGAAAATTCATCAGGTTTTCTTATATCCAGGAGCAGGTAATACTGGATATTGGAATGAACTTCATCCACATCAACTAATGATGGCATTGCTGAAGAATTGATGTAGTCACCATTATCTTCAAGATAAAATAATAATTCACCGGATTCCTTTAATGGATTTTCAACAGGAGGAGTAATTTTATCTTTAAGACAACCATAAAAGTTTGCAGCTGCAATTATAAGACTAATCGAGAATACAATTATGTATTTACGCATTTTCCTGCTGCTAATTTCAACATTTTGTGAATAATTTTTAATCATGGATGAATTATTTTTCCTTCCGCAACTCCGATAAATAAACCAATGACTTTATCACCATACACATTCCAGGCAACCGCACCTCCTCCTGAAGTGAATGTATTATCAATGGGATGACTGTTACCTTTTGAAATAAAATAATCCTTATAGGCTTTATCAAATGCATAAACCTGTACATAAAAAGAGTCACTGTAAAAAGAATTATTGTATTGAGCCGGAATATCCATAGTTCTTAAGGTAATATTAGAAGGAAAATGATCCGCAGTCATTATTGAATGGAAGTCATTAGCTTTAGCGAAGAAACCGTTTCTCGAAATAATCCAGGCAGCACCATATGCCTCACCTGGATTGGCGGATACTTCTGCAATTAAATAATTGTTACCGGCATTTGAGGCCTGTACAACTCGAGGTGTATCCGGTATGTATGTCTCACTGTAAATTAATTTACCATTAATATCTGCGAAAAGTTCATACCTGGAACCGGCAAAAATAGCTAAGGGACTTAACGGTTCATAAAGTCCGTTCGAAGTATAATGGACTGGGATAATCTTGACTCCATTTTCCTGTATATATGCTACGGCATTTTTGATTTCAGCTTTCTGAATATCATACTGTACACCGAGCGGAAGAGTGTGAGTGATTGTTACTCCCTCAAATGCTTTGCCTGCATTAAGTTGTGCATTGATAACAATATATTCCTGGTACTGAATAGCCATACTCACGTCAGTGCTGTTTTCACAGGATATGAACAATAATGAGAATAAAATTAATACAACGCTGCTTCTTTTTAGCATCCTAAAATTCCAGTTTAATTCCTGCCATTGGTATAACAGGAAACAGACTTATTTGCTTTAGTTTAGGCACATCCTCTCCATTGTTATTTTTTTCGAACGTAACGTACTGCGCAAAAGCATTATTACGGTTATATACATTGTAAATATTTAAGTATGCTTCCCATTGCACTTCTGCCCAGCTGAATTTATATGACGCACTTAGATCAAGTTTATGATATGCAGGAAGTTTATAAGCGTTTCTGTCAGTATAATTAAAATTTATATCTGTTGTTTGCTCAATACCGATCCCGGTAAAGATAAATTGTCCCGTAGGGATAGTAAATCCCTGGCCGGACGCATAAACCCATGTGGCTCCTAAAGTCCAGTTCCTGTCGGGCTCATATGTAATAACCATCGATATATCATGTCTTCTGTCATAACGTGGATAAAATACTCTGCCGGCATTAAGTTCGTCATACTGGCTTCTTGTCCACGATAATGTATAACCCAGCCATCCGGTAAAATTTCCGGCTGTTCTGTTTGCAAAAAGTTCCACACCATATGCCTCACCCTCGCCCTCTGTAAATTGCTCATCAATATTTTTATCTCTTGGATTAAGCCGGGGACTATTTTTAAACTCATAGAGGGATTTCATACTTTTATAGTATCCCTCTATCGAGAAAACGTAATCAGGAATAGTAAAATCAAAACCGAATACATATTGAGCTGATTTTCCCGGTTTAATATTTTTTGTTGAAGGGTACCACAGATCAGTCGGCAGAGCAATGTCGTTTCTTACTATCAAATGTAGAAACTGATGAGCAATGGCATAAGCAGCTTTTAATCTGAAATTTGCGATGGGAGTATAATTGACAGAGATTCTTGGTTCAAATCTAAGGTATTTAAGCTGGTTAAAATAATAAATCCTGCCGCCTATATTTGCATAAAGATTATCGGTGAAATGTGATTCGTTTTGAAAATAAAATGATGATTCCAGTGATGTTAAACTATAACCGGAAAAAGGATCTGTTTCTACTGAAGGCTCATATACATCGCTGTATAAAAGATCATAAAAATGCATGGCAAGATCGAATCCCATTTTGGCAGTATTATCCTGGTTCCAGTGCAGTTCCATTTTTTGATGCACATCAAGATCCTTTAGATCAGATGATGAAAAATAGTTTGTCAGGGTTCCGGGAGTAAGATTGTCATTTATGGAAGAACGGAAATTATAATCAACATAACTTATCAGACTGTTTGAAAATACTGAATTTGAATTGATTTGAATCCAGTTCAATCCCAATGCAATGTTTCTCCAGTTAATACTATATCCCGTTGTCTTTGATGGGGGATTATAGATATTATCCTGATTATACATACCGCTTATAAATAAAATGCTCTCATCACTTAATGTACGTGTAACCTTTGCACTTAAATCGTAGAAATTATATCTGGGTATAGTTGAATTCTCATCGAAACTTTTTTGAAAGAAATCATAGTACATTTTTCTTCCCGAAATCATATAAGTTGCATTTTCTCCCATTGGTCCCTCAAAGGTAGCGTGAGAATTTACAGCCCCCAGACTGATTATTCCTTTATTCCTTTCTTTAGTTCCGGATCTTAATTTTATGTCAAGAACACTCGAAAGCCTTCCTCCGTATTCTGCAGGGAAAGCACCCTTAATAAGTTTTACATCTTTTAATGCATCTGAATTGAATGTACTGGCGAAATTAGCCAGATGTCCGGGATTGTAAATTATAATTCCATCAACTAAGGTTAATGTTTGGTCCGGTGAACCTCCTCTAATATATAGTCCATTTGAAATTTCCGAAGCGGTGGTAACTCCCGGAAGCATCTGGAGAGATCGAAGTACGTCTACTTCACCGCTGAGCGAGGGGAGTTTTTCGAGTATTTCCGGTGAGATATCAATTGTGCTTACATCCGGCATCTTCTTTTTTTCCCCTTTAACAATTACTTCTTCAAGCTCAAGGTTTTCAGGTTGCATCTCAATGTTTAACCGGAATGCAGTTTCCGATTCCTTAACTTTTATTTCCCTGATAACCGTTTTGTATCCAATATATCTCGCTATAAGATAATAATCGGAAACCGGGATTCCGGTTATAACATAAAATCCGAATTGATTTGATACAGCACCACGAAAAGGAGGTAAAGAAAGATTCAGGCTATCTTTATAAATAAGAATATTAGTACCAATTAATGCTTCACCGGTTGAAGCATCGGTTATTAAGCCGGTCAACTTTAAATTTCCCGTTTGAGCAAAATCTGTTGAGATTAGTAAAAAAAGAGATAATAATATTGATGCTGCTTTTTTCAATTTCTCCATTAAGAAGTAATATAAAAATATAAAAAGACTCCCTTCAAAACCACTTCTCAATATTAAAAAATTTTCCTAATAGCTAAGGAAAGAAACGAATTCATACTCACTTTTGTGTAAGAATTGGATTTTAATGCTAAAAACTATCGACAGGCAAAGCCAGAGTATTAATCAGATTTTACTGAACCACCTGATTATTCAAAAAGATCTTCAAATGTTAATTTGAAATGCATTCCGTGAAGTGGGATCAGCAGTTGGGGCTGCTTGCTTACCGACGACACAGGCCAGGTTCGTCTATGCGATTGATCCGGCAATACTCGGTAAAAATTACTTTTAGGTTTTATATCTTGGGATGAATTAAAACTTGTTTTAAGTTTGTTCCCTGCTTGTTGGAACGGTTGTCAAACGAT
>DATICR010000187.1:0-4373 GCA_035456745.1 Ignavibacteriaceae bacterium | reverse complement strand
TATCACGTTCTAACGCTGTCCAGATATTCACTTTACATATACCTTGTTCAAAAAGACTGGTTAATTTTTCTTTTAGAACTGAGGAAGTCCCATGCAAACAAAGATGGGGTCCTATCCGTTCAGAAATCTTCCGGGCAAGGTCTCCCCGATATTGTAAATTTGAAGAGAGGGCGCGATGCTCTGTTCCAAGGTTTGCAACAATAATATCTATTCCGGTTTCACGGAAATATCTTTCTGCAATATCCGGTACAGCTAAACTGCCGCTTCTATCTTTTGCAGATTCCGATATTTCATCGCAAGCTCCCTCTATAACAATTTTATCTCTGTTTTTTTTAACAAAGGCAATAGTTTTCTTTATATTTTTTTCGAATGGTAAAGTTGATGCATCAAGCATGATTGAAGAAAATGAGTTCATGTCCCAACCTAAAAGTTCTTTATCCTTATCCCATTGAATATGATCTAAATGTATCATAACTCTGAGATTTGCATAAGGGGATGGGGAAAAAGAAAGTAAGGAAACATCGGAAAGAAAGAGGCGAAGTCCTATATCCCATCTTCTTGTTTGAGAATAATAAACTGTTTGCGGACGCGAAGGGTAATTATTGGTTATACCAATGATAATGGGAAGATTATCTATGCCTATAATTTTTCCGCGATCTTTTACAGCTTGTAATATAGCTTCAACGGTTGTAAGATTTTCTGCATTAAAAGCAGGCAGAACCCATTTACGATCACGTGCTTCAGAAAATATATCAAGTACCTGTCTGCGATCTAAAACTAACGGCATTATTGTCCTGTCTTAAATAAAAAATCTTTTTTTAATCTATTCTCCATTTAATCTGCCATGAGAATATTTTCCCGGGTGAAACCGACAGACACATTTTATTTTCATAATTATCACTTAAGACACTATTTAAACCGGGGATGGGTTCAAAAGCAAATTCATTTCTTCTGCATCCATCTTCATCCGGATAGCCAGAATTATTCCACCAAATCCCAATACTTGGAAAAAGCTTTCGGGGAAAAATAACTTTGAGAATAATACCACTCTTATATTTCCAATGCATTTCCCCGTCTTTTATTCTCTGAATGAAAAGCATATTTGCAGTGCCGATACCCTGGTTAAACAAATATTCCTTTACTTCCCGGGGATTTTTTAATTCCATATTCAGATGACTGATTTCATTATAAACTTTTTCAAACCCGGGTAACTCAAAATCACGTAATTCGTCTAATCTCATAAGCGGATGCATAACATGCTGAAACGGGAAGATTTGGTCACCTTCATTTTTTACTTCAAAATTCCAATTAATTTCATTCTCCTTAAAAATCATTTCTCGTCGAAAAATTAAAGGGAGCATCTTACTTTTTGTTGTAAAAACTAAACTATCGGTATTTACCAGAGTATTCCACTTGAGCCAGCATAATTCTCCATGATCAGGTATTTCCCAATTTTTTTGAGCAAACATACAGGATTCTACAGATGGGAAGCAATCATCATATCCATAGACCGGACGAGTTTCATAAGCTCCATAATCTTTTGACGGAGCATTGAAGATTTTTGGCTCAATAGTAAGAAGATCATATTCATTAAAGCATAGTCTGTTTAATCTGGCTCCATCTTCCGTTGTATATTCAACCAGCCAGGGACCAAAATTAATTGTCTTCTTCATATTAATTATTTCCTGTTACCAATTAAATTAAAAACCTTAATCGTAACTATGAATATGTGTTGTTATCCAGATGTTAAGATGATTAATGAAAGTGATCTACTCCAACAAGTCCCTCCCATTCTAAGGGAGGGACTACAGGGTAGTTCACTTCTTTAAACAGATATTCTCTTGGAACTCATCCCAACCCTTCCCTTTGAAAGGGAAGGGCTTATTATCATCGTAACTATGAATATGTATTGTTATCCAAATGTTAAGATGATTAATGAAAGTGAACTACTTCAACATGTCCCTCCCATCCTACCTGCCTGACTGGTTTATCAATCGAAGGTTGGCAGGCAGGAGGGAGGAACTACAGGGTGAGTTCACTTCTTTAAACAGATATTTCCGGGAACTCATCCCAACCCTATCTTTTGGATGGGAAGGGCTTGATAGCTTTATAAATTATAACGCTATAACTTTAACACCTGTAAGTTCTCCAAAAGCTATCAGTTCATCATAAAGATGACTTCCATAACCGAGTACAGCGTACTCATTGTTCCACGCTTCGATAAGCTTATCAATATCACAATGAACATTAACAAAAGCATGCGGCCAGAACGGAATACCGCATTCATTTTGACGTTTTTTTAATTCAGCTTTAGGAGGCTCAAAAACAGAGCAGCGCGTAATTATCAATTCAAATTCACCATCGTTACGTCCGAACCTGGCTAATATTCCTTCACCTGGTTTACATACAAGTTTAACCGATAAACCGCCGGCTTCTCCTTCCGTAGGAATACCGTGTTCAGCAAATCCGGCGGGACCGATCTTACCAGCCAGTGAAGGAGGACAGGCTCCGTCACCAATAATCTTAATTTCTTTTTTTGACTTGTTTAAGTGCTGCAGATCGCCATAATAAACCGGTTCTTTGCTTAAATCTGTCAGAAGTTTAACTGTCATGGCTGTATTGAAATCACTTAATGTAGAAGTTCCTATTCCTTCATTCAGTATCATACTTTGCGCAAAACAAGTAGCGCTGTAATCATCACCAAGTCCCGGAAAAGACTGAATTGTATAGAAATCCCAATTTTCCTTTTTAACGATTTTCTTAATTGCAAGATATAATCTGATAGAACGTTCAGAAGTTTTATCATCAGGTATTGCATCAGCAAATAATGGCTGGATGGTTTCCTTAGCTTTCTTTATTTCATTATCCGAAATTGCATTTGCAGATTTAATTAAATCGGTTGTATCCCTGGAGTCAATATCGATACCAAATACTTTCATCCATTGAGAAGGATCAGCCACACCGCAAGTCTGGCCCATTCCCCGTCCACCAAAAGTTCCGATTGTACTCATATTCAAAGTATTTTTTTCATGGCTTGCACGACAATAAGATACTATTTTATTTATTTCATCCTTATCATCATAACTACCGTACACAAAACGATGTTTTATTCCAACTTCTTTGAGAGCACCGTGCATTACCAAGCCTCCCACGGGTCTCCAACCTTGTGAGCCGGGATTTGTCCAGAATATTATTCCTTTACCGGTAGTGGCGAAGTCACGAATTGAAGCAATTAAATGAGCGGCCCATACCCAGGTTCCGGAAAATAAAATAACTGCATCAATATCATCCATTTTTTTAAATTTATTGAAACATGCTCTTGACTCTTTTTTTGAAGCAATAACAATATTATGCTCTACCAGTTCCAGTCCGGCATTTTCAAGCGCCTTTTTTGCATTCTTCACTAATTTATCGTCTATGAACGGTGTACCCATAGGATCAAGAAGTCCATCTTTATGAACTCCATATACTATAAATCCTACTTTACATTTAAACATTTTACTCCTCCTCTGATTTATTGATAATTTTATTTATGACATATCTTCTGGTCGATTCATTATATGAAGGGGGATTGAATTTCCGCTTTTTCCTGATTCCAAAGCCTGATGTGTAATAATCTTCAATTTGCGAATTTCTTTATATAAATTCTGAAATTTAATCTTCCTCTAATTCTATTTTAGCTAAGCCATAAATAGTTAATTTCGGGAAAGTGAAAATTGCTAAGTTTACACCATCCTGTTTTTTGTTTTCATATTCTAATTTTTGCATATCTCCTAACTCTCCACTATAAGTTATATTCTTTATTGAGAGACCTTTTGGAATGGCAATTTGTGTTTTGATATCTGTTGCCGGCGTTATATCACCATCAACTGTTACATGATAATTTACGAAATGGATAAGTAAATGTTCATCATTCTTTTGCATTACACTAAATTCAACAAACTTATTATTTCCTTCAATCTTTGTTATTTTTGAACCGAGTAATTTGACGGATTCCTCTGCAATTAATTCTAATTTAGCGCGTAACTCCGGATTTATATTATCCCGCGTATAAGCTTCCGGTACATCTGCAAAAACATCCACCATTGACGAACCGAAAGTTGTTCCTTCTTTCTGTTCATACTTAGTAAGGAATTTATTATCCGGAATCTGTAAGGGTATAAATAGTATTTTGCCGCTGCCAATATATTTAGATTCTTTCTTTTGAGGATAGTTTGATAATTGTACGGCTTCTAAAAGAGGGATATTTTTATTTGCAAGATTATACTGGTCTTTAATACCGGTAGCACCCAGAACAATCAGGCATCCTCCTTTATTAACAAATTCTACCAATGCATTTTGTTTTTCCAGACTTAACAAAGGTATATAGGGCA
>DATICR010000186.1:0-7143 GCA_035456745.1 Ignavibacteriaceae bacterium | reverse complement strand
ATTTTTAAGCGGAGACAATATAAATTATGATGATCCGGGGAGAGAAGATTTCAAATGGAACAATAACATCCTTGGATTTGAATGGCTTCAGGTTTATGATGTTCCGCTCTATTCAAGACTTGGATTATCATTCAGCGGATTCAACGGTAAAATTAATCCTAACGGAACTAATATAAGACCCAGAGAGAATAATGTAACCGATGTTAATTTTAGTTTTGATTTGACAAATGTTTTTGAAAGTAAGGATGAGCTTGGAGCTGGTTTTAATTTTAAGGCCTTATCGACCAAACTTTATCTCAAAAATAACCAGGGTATACCGACAGATATTGATGAATTTGGCGGCAGTTTTACAATATATGGCAAGTATAAATTTTTAAGATTTGAAACTTTTGGAGCCGATATCGGGACAAGGTACAATTTAACCGGAGTTTCCAAGAATGGTGGAGGAATTCCGGAACCGCGGATCAGCTTAACCTATCGTCCTTTTCCTTACATTGCTTTAAAAGGTGCCTGGGGAATTTATATGCAGGAAGTATCAACCATTTCAGATGAGAACGAAGTTATTAATCTTTTTGAACCCTGGGTAATTACTCCTGAATACCTTGATCCTGCAACAGCAATACATTACGTGATCGGTACAGAGGTCAACTTGTCCGAATTATCCACAATAGAAATTGAAGGATATTATAAAGTAGTACATAATCTTCCGATTGTAAACCAGAATAAAATATTTTCGTTTGATCCCGATCTAATATCGGGTAGAGGGGAATCTTATGGATGGGAATTTTCTTATAAATATATTACCCCGGTATTAAGTATTCTTTCATCATATACTCTCAGCTGGGCATACCGTAGTGTCGGGGATTACCTTTACTACCCGAGATATGATTCAAGGAACGGGGTAAATATAAGCGCGGCTTATGAGATTGGAAGCGGATGGCAGGCTAGTGCCGTCTGGAGTTTTAATACCGGACTTCCATTTACACCCCTGGAAGGTTATTATGATAAATTTAATCCAAATGACCTTGGAGTGGGCTGGTACTCGGATGAAAATTTCAAACCTTTCCTTATTTTGGGCGACAGAAATATTAAACGGCTGCCGAACTATCACAGGCTCGATTTGAGCATCTCTAAATCGCTTCAGCTTGGATTTTTGAATCTGGGAATAGACGTAAGTGTAATAAATGTATATAATCGTGAAAATATATTTTATTTCAAAAGAGAAACCGGGGAAAGAGTAAATATGCTCCCGATTTTACCAACTGCAACTGTTAGAATTAAATTATGAAGAAGTATTACTTATCAATAATATTTTCTGTTTTACTACTTGCTTTATCCTCCTGCGATCAAAGTCTTAATCCAAAAGGAAATTATTATGAGAGATATGTCCTTAATTGCATTTTAAGCGGGGACACCACAGATCAGGTAGCCATAATCTCTCATAGCTACGATGTCAATGGATTCGATCCTTACAAGAATACCACAGATCCGGCGGTGACAGGTGCTGATTTAAGGCTCTGGTATAATGATTCTGTTTTTGTTTTTCGAGACAGCGTTGTAACCCGTACCGGAAATGGCAGATATGAAGACTCACTTAAAATTTATTATCTCAAGAATATTCATATCAGTTATAACAAACCGATCGAAATTGAAGCTCTGCTTCCTAACGGAAGAAGACTAAAATCCTCAACCATAAGTGCAAAAGAAATTATATTCGATCAAGATAACAGCTCGAAAGTTATTCCCCCGGTGAATTCAACTCTGGATTTAGTTCAGTGGAATCAGGATGATCAAACAGCATATTATCTCCCAAGATTTATGGTTACTTATTTTAAAAAAGTTAACGGCGTACCTGAAAAACATATAATTGAAATTCCTATTAAATATGTCCAAGAAAATGGTAATTATGTCCCGGTTTATGCTAACGCTTCCGCACAGTCTTCAGTAGTTTATAATCCTGATGACATAAAGCGTGCTTTATTATCAATATCCGAAGGAGATCCTGATAAAAATAATTATTCAGTTCTCATCAGCAATCCGGTTAATGTATTCGCACTGGATGAAAATCTTGTCAGGTATTATTCTGCAAATAATCAGGATAATAATTTTACCGTAAGACTTGACGAAAATGATTTTTCGAATATTGATGGCGGATTTGGTGTTTTTGGTTCTTATGTTCTTAAAAGTTATATCCTGAAATTTATTCCTGAATTTATAACCGAAATGGGTTATACCCCGGTTTATTGAGTATCCGTAAGCTTTTATATGAAAGTAAATTTTACAAATAAATATTTCAAATTTTATTTCAGCATTATTTTTTTAATACTGGTCAGCATTTCAGGTTTTATTTGTGATCAGGACGTTTCCGTAAGTCCTCCTCCGCCATCGGTATCAACCGGAATTTTGCGGATGCATTCAGAGCCAGAGGGTTTTACTATATTTCTTAATGGCAGAAATACCGGCAGAATTACTCCGGACAGTTTAATTTACCTCGATTATGGAACTTACCAGGTCACTTTGAAGAAAAAATATTTCCGGGATACTTCAATATCCGTAAATATTTCCGAAGGATTACCAGTTGATACAAGCATTGATTTTCTCTCAAATCCATTGATGTATGGTAGTTTGAATATCAGGTCCAATCCTGAAGGAACTATGATATTTCTGAATGATAGTTCAACCACTTATTCAACTCCGGCAATAATCAATAATTTAATTCCCGGTTTATATTCCATAACATTAAAAAAGACAGGGTTCCGTGATGCAGATTTAAGTGCTATTTCTGTCGAAAGTAATGTCACAAAAACTATTTACACAGAATTAGAAGATACTTCTATATGGGTCAATTACCAGGTTTCCAATAGTAATATTCCGACAAATGTTTTGTCTTGCATTGCTATAGATATGGATGGAACGAAGTGGATAGGGACATATGAATACGGACTTCTAAAATTTGACGGAAGTAATTTTACGAAATTCGATAAGGATAATTCACCCTTACCGGATAATTATATTTTATGTCTTACTGTCGATCAATCAAACAGATTATGGATCGGAACGGATAATGGTCTGGCTGTTTTAAGTAATAATAACTGGACAATCTATACAAAGGATAATTCCGGTTTACCTATAAATAGTATCAAATCATTGGCCGCGGAAAGCAGTAATCTGATGTGGATAGGTACTTCTGTTGGTCTTGTTAAATATGACGGAAACTGGCAGGTTTATACTATTAGTCCTGATGTAACGAACTGGATAAATACAATTTCAATCGACCAGATTCAAACTAAATGGCTGGGGATCGGCGATACAAGTCTTGGAGTTATGTCATTTAACGGGACGGATTTTACAAATTATCCAATGGAGGAATACGGATACCAGACAAAAAACGTTATGTGTTCTGCAGTATCACCTTCAGGGCAAATCTGGTTTGCATGCAATCCATTCAAAGGAGTACTGGGAGGACTTTCATATTTTGATGGTAATAATTTTAACAATATAACATTAGCATCATTTTTATTGGTAAACAATATTAACATCAGTATTTCCGATAAAAAGTGGATTTCCACAAACGCAGGACTGTATAAAATAACCGGGACTTCACAAATTACTATTTACAGCACAACAAATTCACCTTTAACTTCTAATGATATAAAAGGTACAGCCGAAGATAGTCAGGGAATTTTGTGGATTGCAACAGGTACCGGAGGATTGGTAAAATTTAAAGAAGCAAATAATTAGTGTATTAGCGAATTTAAGAATTGACGGATTCGCGAATTGAATTTGTTATAATTCAAAATTATTATTTCATCACCTGAAAAACTGAATCAAGCACCGTCCCATCAACCCATTTAATAATAGCGACTACTTTTTCTTTATTAACTTTAGGTTTAGCGGGAGTACCTCCACAGATATCGTCAATTTCTTTTTTCAATTCCTTTATATCAACCACAGGTATTGATGAACCTTTTATGGCTTTAAGAAGATCTTTCCTTTTAGGATTTATACAGATCCCGCGTTCGGTTGCAATTACATCTACCAGTTCACCGGGTCCGCACAAGGTAGTTACTTCATCAACAATTACAGGTATGCGATCTCTGAAAGAGGGGATTGCAAGGATACTGCATTTGGAGTAAAGGCAATTTTGCCAACCACCGATTCCATGCAATAAATAACCATCAGAATGTGTAACCACATTTGCATTAAAATTAACATCAACTTCGGTAGCGCCGAGAACAACAGCATCTATAATTGAAGCGAAGTTACCTTTTCCATGGAAATTATAACTTGTGAATGGCGAAGTATTTACGTGACCTTCATTTTCTCTCATACTTCTAACACCTTCAAGGTCGAATGTCTGTCCGTCAAGAATATAATCGGTTAATCCTTCTTCGAGCATTTGAACAAGATATTTTGTACTTCCTCCTCTGACAAATCTTGCTTTAACCTTTTTTGCTTTCATTCTTTCCTTCAGAAAAAGTGCAAATGCAAGAGCTGTTCCTCCCGCACCTGCCTGGAATGAAAACCCGTCTTTCATGATTCCTGTTTCATCAAGGAATTGGGCAACATATTCAGCTATTAAAAGTCTGTCGGGAGATTTAGTCACTTCAGTCGTTCCCGATACAATTTTTGAGGGGTCTCCCAGTGATTCAATCTGAACAACATAATCAACATTATTTCCCTGAATCTGCCAAGGAACACAGGGGAAGGGGATAAGATTATCGGTAACAACGATTACCCTGTCTGCATATTCAGAATCAGCAAGGGCGAATCCCAGCAGTCCGCATGCTGTTGGTCCCCGGTCACCCGTCGCATTGCCAAAGGGATCAGCGGTCGGTGCAGCAATAACAGCAACATCAATATGAACCTCACCATCCTGAATTGATTGATATCTGCCGCCGTGCGAACGAAGAATTCCCACCCCCTTCATTTTGCCTTCTGAAGTAAATCTGCCGAGAGGGCCATTCATACTACCCTCTATATGATGGATCGTTCCATCTTCAAGATATTTTATCAGATGTTGATGAACCGGAAAAGAGGCACTGGGGAACCAGCGAATATTTTTTATTCCCATCTGTTTAATGGTATCAAATAAAAGGTTAGTCAGTACATCGCCGTCCCTTAAATGATGATGGGTGGATACTGTCATTCCATCTTTGAGTCCCGCCTTCCTTAATGCCTCCTTTAAATTCTTTACAACCTTATTACCATCCATCGGATAATCGATACAGCTTCTAACAGGAGGACTGGCAATTCTGCCTTCAGGTTTATAATTATTTATTCCCTGAAAAGGAATTTGTTTTTGTCCGTTAACTTCGGTGGGGACTTGCCGTCCGGCGGCGTTTTTTTTAAAAATCATAGTTGGTTGTTAAAATATTTAAGTAATTGAAAAGTCATTTATAGTTAAAGGTCATGTCATTAAGGGTCATTTTAAATCATTGAAAAGTCATTTATAGTCATTGAAAAAGTCATTTGTTGTCATTGAAATAGTCATTAATAGTCATATGTTGTTATTATAGGTCATCTTAACATTTCCTATGGACTTAATATAGTTATTCAAATAAAATACTGATTTAATTAAATCTAAACATTCACAAACGATTTAATGACTGTTTTTCCAATGACAATGAATGACTACCAATGACAATGAATGACCAGCAATGACTATCCTATAACTCATTCCAATTCTCATCCAAAAGATTATTCAAAATTGCCAGTTCGATAATCCTCTGAGCTCTTTTAACAACAGGAGGATCGATCATTTTGCTGCCCAATGATACAACTCCCAGACCTTTCTTTTCGGCTTCCTCAAATGCTATGACAATCTTCCTGGCTTTTTCGATTTCTTCTATGGTTGGAGCAAAAGCCTGGTGAACTATTTGAATTTGACGGGGATGAATGCATCCTTTTCCCTCAAATCCAAGAGACTTAGCTTCAATAACGCTGTTGCGCAATCCTTCCATATCACTGACATCTGAAAAGACAGTATCAATTGCCTGAATACCTGCAGCTTTAGCCGCATTGACTAACATTTGACGGGCAAAAATACTTTCCTTTCCTTCATTAGTTCTTTGAGTACCTATGTCTGCTGTATAGTCTTCAAGTCCTATTGCAAGAGCACAATTATTTTTTGATGCCGTAGCAATTTCATAAGACCTCAGTACACCGAGAGCACTTTCAATAATCGGCATAAAATAAATTTCATTCTTAAGATTATATTCCTGCTTTAATCTTTCGGTTTCCTTTTCAATCTGTCTTACCTGATCCGCGGATTCACATTTTGGAATTAAAATTACATGAACATTGTGAGGTATTATATATTTCAAATCGGCACAACCCCGCGGCAGCTGGTTAATCCTAACCATTCTTTCCGCACCATAAAAATCGACCGAGCGTAATGCATTTCTTACCAGGAGTTGTGCTGCGTCTTTTTCGGATGGAGCAACACTGTCTTCAAGATCGAGGATAATGCCATCAGGTGAATGCAGACCGGCATTTACGAAAAATTTTGGTTCATTCCCCGGAAGATACAGACGACTTCTTCTTAATTTGTCCTTTGCTGATTTATAACGATTTTTTTCATTGAAAGGGAGGAGATATTCTGATATTGTTTCCGGCATTAGCTTTTTAATTGCAAGTTCAAGTCGGGCAGCGAAAGTAAATGGAAGTGCACCACTGTCCTCCATCAGAATCTCTGCGTTTTTTAATGTAAAATACTCGCAGATTTCTTTTATCTGATTTTTGATGGATTCACCATACATTACATCTACTTTACTTTGCAGATCAATCCTGATTCCGCCTGAACTTTTCATTTCAATTTCAATATAGCAGTCGGAACGGACAGTTTCCCCGCGTTTACCTGCCGAAGATTTTATATTAGTTATACTCATTTTTGTTTTCACTAATATTAGTTGTATATCATTCGCACAAACAAATATTTATGCTATCCAAATTTAACAAAATAACCTTAAAGTCTGAATGAATGAAAGAAATGCCCGATAATAACGAAATCTCAGCTTCGTTCTGAAATGGATGAATGAAAGTGAATGATGGAATGAAAATGTCAGGTTTAAAGTCACCAATCAGCAGACGATATTACCTGGAAGGAGATACCGACTTTTTTATTAGGTTAAGGTTTGATTT
>DATICR010000185.1:0-5931 GCA_035456745.1 Ignavibacteriaceae bacterium | reverse complement strand
TGAAAGAGCGCATCTGGCTATTATCAGTGAAAACCGGGTACAATGGGGTATAGCTTACCTTACAGGGATGACATTTAATTATGTGGTTGTCCCTATCGATAAAAATCTTCCTGAACAAGATATCATAAACATCCTGCATGAATCTGAAGCCGAAGCAATTGTCTTTTCAAATTCCTACGATGATTTGATGCGTGATAAAAAAGACCTGCTGAAAAAGCTGAAGGTTTTTGTAAATATGGATTTGCCTGCTGAAAAGAACGGCTTCTATTCAATGACTGAATTGATCAATGCAGGTAAGTTAATTGATGAAGAAAATCTCCCTCTTCTGAATCCTGAAGAAATGGCTGAAATTAATTTTACATCAGGTTCTCTCGGCCGTGCAAAAGGAGTAATGTTAAGTCAGAGGAATATTGCCGAAAATCTTATGTCGATGACAAGTATGATTGAAATTACCTATAAGGATAGGTTTTTATCTGTACTTCCAATACATCATACATATGAATGCACTTGCGGTTTCCTCTGTCCGTTATATATGGGAGGTTCAGCCCATTATGCCCGTTCCCTTAAAACAGTGGTCGAGGATATGCAGAGAGTAAAACCGACCATTCTTCTAAGCGTACCATTAATGTATGATAAAATGTTCAAGAAGATTTATAAGACTATAAACGAAGATAAGGTTAAATCCAGGATTGTACCTCCTCTTATAAAAATAACAAACCTTGCGGGAAAAATCGGATGGAAATCTTCAAAGAAACTTATTTTCAAAGAGCTTCATCACCGGTTCGGCGGATCAATAAGACTGTTTATAGCAGGAGCTGCAGCACCCGATCCAAAAGTAGCAAAAGGTTTACGTGAATTCGGATTTAATTTTGTGCAGGGATATGGGTTAACAGAAACATCCCCGATATTGGCTCTGAATCAGATTGATAATTTTAAAGATATGGCAGCCGGATTGCCGCTTAAAAATGTACATCTGAAAATAAATGAACCCAATTCAGAAGGAATTGGTGAAATATATGCCAAAGGTCCAAATGTTATGCTGGGTTACTACAAAAATCCGCAGCTCACACAGGAAGTATTTGATGGTGAATGGTTTATGACCGGTGATCTTGGTTATATTGACAGCGATGGTTTTCTCCATATAGTAGGAAGGAAAAAGAACGTTATTATTTCAAGAACCGGAGAAAATGTTTATCCCGAGGAGATTGAAGACGTCCTGAACAGAAGTCCATATATAAAAGAATCCCTTGTATATGGCGAAGAAGATGAAAAGCATGATGAAATAATTGCCGCACAGATAGTTACCGAAGCCGATTCTTTTATCGAATATTCCCAGCAGAATAATCTGGAAATAACCGATGAATTGATAAAAGGAATTATAGATTCTGAAATTAAATTGGTTAACAGGCAGCTTCCTTTACATAAACAGATAAGAAAGTTCAATATAAGAACTGAAGAATTTGAAAAGACCACTACCCAGAAGATTAAAAGATACCTTGTGCGAAAAGAGAAAATAACCAATTATTGAAACAATGGATTAACCCTTATTGCCGTCGCGCTTTAGCCGACGGATAAAAAAAATAAGAAGATAATCCAGGCTTTAGCCACATTACTGTCGGATAAAAATAAATAAGCGATAATCCAGGCCTTAACCACATTGCCGTCGTGCTTTAGCCGACGGATAAAAAAAATAAGAAGATAATCCAGGCTTTAGCCACATTACTGTCCTTCGGATAGCCACATAATGTTCATGCCTGCGAAGAGTATAATGGGTTTAAAAAAAGAAAAGCGTTCTGAAAAGAACGCTTTTGAGACCGGCCAACTAACTGTCAAGTACGTGGTTTAGCAACATTAACAACGATATTTCTACCACCGAGTTGTGCATTATTCAGCGCTGAAATAGCACTGTTTGCACTTTCCTGAGATGCCATCTCGACAAAACCGAATCCTCTGGATTTTCCAGTTTCACGGTCTTTAATTACTTTTGCTGAAACCACTTCACCGTGTTCCTCAAAAGCTGCCTGCAATTTTTCATCATCAAATGACCAGGGGAGGCTTCCCACAAACAATTTAGTACTCACTAAACTTAATCCTTAAATTATTTATAAAAAAAATTCCTGTTATCTAACAGGACAAGAAATTTACAATAAAAAATAATTCCAACCTAATTAATTATTTGGTGAATATTATTTAAAACAAAACAAAAAAATAAAAAATGAAAGAATAAAAGATAAAAGTTAAAATAAAATTCAATTATTTTCACTTGGATTTAAGCGCATTCAGTGCGCATTTAGTGCGATATTAGTGCATAATTAGTGCGCATTTAAATAGTAATTGCAAATATGTGACCTGGAAAATTCATAAAATATATTTTATTCAGCGAAATGGTATCAGATTGGTAAGATCGTCCGGAGTTTTAAGAAATCAGAACTAAGTGATTAATCCGGGACGGAACGGAGGATATTCAAATTTTAAGATTTGTCGTTGTTGAATACATTCGGAATTGATCCGGATGTAATAATCTAAATAAAAATTGCACACTTTCCTTTTATCTTTTGACTTCTATTTTTTATCTTATTCAAAAAATATCCCCTCTTCTGAATCTCCAAAAGCTTATAGCATTTATCACCATTCCGATTCCTATCAGCATACCAATAGTAGGTAGAATTTCGATAAATCCGTCGCCGTTCCACAGAACCTGCAGAAATCCCTCGACTGACCAGTATACAATTGTGAATTTGCTTAATATCTGAATAAAAGGAGGTAGAAAAAAAGTAGGAAACCAGGCTCCGCCTATTGTACTCATCATCAAAATGAGAAATGTTCCCAGTCCATTTGCCTGTGCAGTGGTTTTGCTGAACGCGGCAAGCACCATTCCGAAAGCAGTCGCTGCAGCCGAAGATAAAATTATAACCAGAAGAAGGTTACCAAAATTTGAGAAAATATTTATATTAAAGAATAAATACCCCATAAAGAATAATACAAGCAGCTGAATCACCCCTAATGAAATATTGTAAAGATATTTACTCCATAATATGTCTGTTCGTGAAACTGGCGCCGACAAAATTCTTAAAGTAACGCCGGAATTTCTTTCATCGAAAAGAGAAGCAGCAGATGCCGTAATACTGAAAAGTAAAAACATCATTGCCCATCCGCCTACGCTTCTCGTAGCGCCGGGATTATTTATTTCTTTTCCCACAAGCTGCTCACTATCCAGTCTGACGATATCTTTAAAAAATTGGGAGGCAGCTTTGCTGCTTGATGTATCTTCTGCGGTACTGTCATTTTCAAAACTCTGAAACCCCTGTTTTAATATTTCTGAAGTATCCACTCCGAAATATTCACTGATAACCGATGCCATTCTCCGGTTAAACATACCGCCCTTTTCTGTACCCAGGTATTCTTCAGAGCGCCGCATCATACTCTGATTGAAAATTTCCGGAATCTGTGTCATGATGGTTTGCTGAAGCAATCCCTGCACAATTTGCATTTCGAGTTGGTTCCTGGGATTATAGAAAAACCTTAACTTTAAACCGAATGAAGTATCTGTATATGCATCTTTCGGAATAACAAGTGCTGAAGATGCACTGCCATTTATAATATATTCTTTAATAGAATTAGTATCAAAAGGTACTTCGTTACCTTTATCATCAGTGAAGGATTTAATCATCTGAAAAGTTTTGGTAGTATCAAGTGTGGATTCAATTTTTCGGGCAATCTTTGAATTACTTTGATTAATGAAAGCCAGTCTAATTCCACTTGCATCACCTCCACCGGAACCTCCGAAAATCGATCCAAAGACAAGTATTAAAGCTGCAGGTACTAAAAAAGTTAATGCAACCGCAACTTTATCATTCCAGAAAAGTCTATAATCTTTTTTTATCAGGTTCAATATATTAGTCAATCCCGCAGACTCCTTCCTGTAAGATGAAGGAAAAGTGCCTCCAAAGTCGGTTTACTGAAATTTATGAATGTATAACTGATTCCTTTTTCCTCAACCTTGCGGAAAAAATCAGAGAGGATTAATCCGTCTGAAGGCTGCAGTTCATACTTGTCCTGTTCATCAATTATTTCTCCGAAACTGCTGAACAAAGAAAGATATTTTTCAGTAAAAGGATTTTTTATAATTGATATTGTCTGCTTATAATCAAGTTTTTGAAGAAGTTCACCAAGGGTTCCAACTGATATTATATGTCCAAAATCTATAATAGCAATCCGGCTGCATAATCTCTCAGCTTCCTCCATATAATGAGTAGTATAGATTATCGTTTTTCCTTCATCATTCAATGACTGTAGATAATCAAAAATTGCATTACGGGATTGGGGATCTATCCCCACAGTGGGTTCATCGCATAAAATAATCTCAGGGTTATGCAGAAGTGAAGCCGCAAGATTAAGTCTCCTTTTCATTCCTCCGGAAAATGTTTTTACTTTATCCTTTTTCCTGTCAAACAGACCAACCATTTTTAATTTATCGGCAATTATGTACCGTAAATCTTTTTTATCTAACCCGTAAAGGGATCCGAATATCTCAAGGTTTTCTTTAGCTGTTATTTCATCATAAAGAGCTAAGGATTGGGGAACGAGTCCTATTTTCTTTCTCAAAGCAAATGCAACGGTATTCATCTTTTGCCCATTAATCGAAACCTCCCCCTCATCTGCATCAAGATATCCAATCAGAATATTCATTAATGTTGATTTTCCTGCACCATTGGGTCCAAGCAATCCAAAGAATTCCTTCTCTTTTATTTCAAGAGATATGTTATCCAGCGCTGTTGTTGAAGGAAATTTCTTTGTAACGTTTTTTATGGCAATCATTTACATAATCTAAAATAATAATGACCCCAATTTAATTAAGCTTGCATATCTGTACAAAGGAAAATCCGGGAAAGAGCACAAATCGGGTTATTTGTCCTAAAAGAGAGATTTTTTTGTAAATTATTCTTAACTTAAATTGATCTTAAAAAACATCCTTATAATTTTTTCTATTATAGTTATATGCTAAAAAATTCTCAGGCATTTTCTTATATATTTTATGACAGATGATTTATTAAAACAAGGACACAAGGCCCTGGCAAACGGCGAATGGGAAAAGGCTCGCGATATTCTTGAGAATGCCCTTAAAGAGTCGGAATCTGCGGAGGTTTATGAGGAACTTGCCTGGGCTAACTGGTGGTTAAATAATACTGTAGCCGTCTTTGATTTGCGGGCAAAAGCCCATAATTTGTTTTTAAGGGATCATAATAATAAAGGTGCGGTGAGGACTGCCTGCTGGATTGGCATAGACTATATCGAAATCAAAGGTGAATATGCTGTTGCCGGCGGCTGGTTTAAAAGAGCGGAGAGTCTTATTGAAGGACTGCCGGATTCCTGGGAACTCTGTCATTATAAAATTATTAAAGCAAGATGGGCATTTTTGGTCGAAAAAAATAATCAGCTTGCATTCAGATATATAGATGAAGCGCTCAAAATCAGTAAATCATTAAAGAATATTGAAGGGGAAATGCTGGCTGAATCCCTGAAAGGTTTTATTTTAATTGTTGAAGGAAAAGTATCTGAGGGAATGCCGTTCCTTGATGAAGCTACACTCCTCGCTTTGACCAGTGAAAGTGATGTCAAAATTACGACAATCACGTGCTGCTTTTTGATTGATGCATGCGAAAGGGTAAGAGATTATGAAAGAGCCACCCAGTGGTGCAATAATGTGAAGGAATTATGCAAACGCTGGAAATTTAAAGCAATGTTTGCCAACTGCAGGATGAAATATGCGGGGGTCTTGATTTGGAAAGGTGAATGGGAAGAAGCAGAGGAAGAGCTTCTGTCGGCATCTTCCGAATTAAAGAAAATAAGACCGCTGCAGGTTAATGCGTGTACAGTAAGGCTGGCTGATTTAAGAAGGAGACAGGGAAAATTAAATGAAGCAGAAGAATT
>DATICR010000184.1:0-4888 GCA_035456745.1 Ignavibacteriaceae bacterium | reverse complement strand
GCCCTGACATGAATTTCGTTCAGCTTCTGGATAATCAGGAGGATTGCCTCACGTTTTTCTTCTACCAGGTCTTCTACGAAGCTCCTGACTTCCGGCATATTGCATTCATCAAGAATCCCCTCGTAAAATCGTACAATTGAGGTTTCCTTACGAAGTGCTTCATTCAGCATAGCACATGTGTTTCTGCAGGCATGTCCGCATTTTAATTCATTCTCTACCATATTTTACCTCATCCTGGAATAATAATTTATTAAACTGTAACGTTTTCTGCTTCCTGAGCAAATTTCTTTCCTAACATCAAAGCCTGTTCATTCAGGGGAATCAGATGATGGTGTCTCTCCGGCAATACTTTTTTAAGCGCCTTCAATATGTTTTCCATTTTTACAATAGGGCGTCTTTCCAGGAAAGCACCTACCAATATCATATTAGCTACCTGTCTTTTGTTCAGTTTCTTTGTAGCTTCTTCAACAGCAGCTATACTTAAAATTTCTATATCATTCCTTGTAGGTGGATTTATAATACCAGATGCCTCATATAATAAAAATCCACCGGGTTTTATTGACGGCTCAAACTTATCAAGCGATGGTTGATTAAGGACAACACCGGAATCGAATTTGGATAAAATCGGAGAGCTGATTCTTTGGTCACTGACAATAACTGTACAGTTTGCAGTTCCGCCTCTCATTTCAGGACCATAGGAAGGCATCCAGCTAATTTCCTTATTTTCGATCATAGCTGCATAAGCTATTATCTGTCCCATTGAAAGGATTCCCTGTCCTCCGAATCCCGCAAAAATTATTTCCTGAGCTTTCTGCATTTTAATAACCTTTAAAATTCATCATATAAAATTCTTAATTATTTTTACCTTCTGGGCCGGTTTCAGGTTTATCCTGAGGCACTTTGATATCGCCCAGCGGATACTGTGGAAACATATCATTTTCAAGGAAGCCGATTGCTTCCACCGGGGTCATTTTCCATCCGGAAGGACAATTGGATACAACTTCAATGAAACTGGTACCTTTCTTTAAATCCTGGTACTGGAAGGCTTTGGTTATAGCTTTTTTTAACTTCCTGACCGCATTAGGAGTATACACTGCCTGGCGGGTCACATAATATGCTCCGGGAAGATTCGCAACAAGCTCGGTAATTCTTAAAGGATAGCCTATCAAATTTTTATCCCTTCCATAAGGTGATGTTGAAGTTACCATTCCCAGCAAAGATGTAGGTGCCATTTGCCCGCCGGTCATTCCATAAATTGCATTATTAATAAAAACAATAAGAAGATTCTCACCGCGGTTAATAGTATGGATAGTTTCTGCAGTACCTATAGCAGCAAGATCACCGTCGCCCTGATATGAGAATACATATTTATCAGGAAGCATTCTTTTAATACCTGTAGCAACCGCGCTTGCTCTGCCGTGTGCAGCTTCCTGCATATCGATATCCATATAATGATAAGCAAATACTGAACACCCAACCGGTGCAACTCCGATCGTTTTATCCTGAATTCCAAGCTCTTCAACAACTTCCATCAGAACTCTGTGCACCACACTGTGTCCGCATCCCGGGCAATAATGAAAAACCGTATCTGTTAATGTGGATGGTTTCTTATAAATTAATTCCATTCCGTCAATTGATTGTATATTTTCCATTTTCAATACCTCTAATCCTGACTGATTGATTGTTTTTCAATGATTGCTTCAACTTCTCCAAATATATCTTCCGGTGAAGGAATCATTCCGCCCATTCTTCCTTTGAAGTATACGGGTTTTCTTCCTTCAACAGCGAGTCGTACATCTTCAACCATCTGGCCGGCGTTCATTTCAACAACAAGGAAGAACTCAACCTGTGCTGCCAATTCTCTTAATCTGTCATAAGGATAAGGATATAATGTAATGGGTCTTAATAGTCCAAGCCTGATTCCTTTTTCTCTTGCAAGGTCAACAGATTTCTGGCAGATCCTGGCGGATAAGCCGAATGCCACAAGAATTATATCTGCATCCTTGGTATTTATCTCTTCAAACTTTACTTCCTTCTTCATCTCTTCATACTTGGCCTGAAGATTCAGATTTATCTGTTCCATCTTCTCCGGCTGAATAAAGAGGGAGGTAATTATATTTCTTTCACGTGTTGCGGGTTTACCGACTGTCGTCCAGTCATACTTTCTTTTTGCAAGTGAACCTGCAGGAGGAAGTACAACTTTTTCCATCATTTGTCCCAATGCACCGTCTGCTAAAATCATTGAAGGGTTGCGGTATTTTTCTGCAAGCCTGAATCCTTCAAATACAAAGTCGGCCATTTCCTGTACAGATGCCGGAGCCAGAACTATAAGATGATAATCCCCGTGGCCTCCGCCTTTGGTTGCCTGGAAATAATCGCCCTGTGAAGGCTGAATGGTTCCTAAACCGGGGCCTCCGCGCACAACGTTAACAACAAGGCAGGGAAGCTGTGCAGAGGTTATATAAGATAAACCTTCCTGCATTAAACTGATGCCCGGACTTGAAGAGGATGTCATCACTCTTGCACCTGTTCCTGCGGCACCATAAATCATATTTATTGCGGCAAGTTCACTCTCTGCCTGTAAAACAACTCCTCCTCTTTTAGGACATTCATTCGCAAAATACTCAAGTACTTCCGATTGAGGAGTAATGGGATAACCAAAATATCCATCCATGCCTGCTCTAATAGCAGCTTCGGCAAGAGCCTCATTACCTTTCATTAAACGAACATCGTCGTTTGTACTATTTTCAGTATTGTTCATATTAAACCTTTTTTAACGATTAACCTATTACTTCAGCAGACTTTACGTTTTTCTTTAGTGCTGATTTGGGCTGGCGGTAAACAGTTATCGCCGCTTCCGGACAAACCAATGCACAATTAACACATCCTGTGCAGTTGTCCTTGATTAATTCTACATAGCGGTATCCCGCCTTGTTTATGTGGGATGATAATCCGAGGCTTTCCTGTGGGCATGCAACAATACAAAGTTCACATCCTTTGCATATAACCCCGTCAATTATTACCGTTCCTTTTATCATTTTTTCTCCGTTTTCAATATCAGATTTTTGCGCAATAAGGCAACATATATGCCAGATATGGCAAAATTTTAAAGCTTCTTTTTAAGCACTATACACAATAATAAGCTATTTAGATTTTCATGTTTAAGAAGCACTGTAGAATTATATTTTTATTTATGGGAAGGGGAAAGAACAAGGAAATTGTAGAAATTCTCAGCAATTTTGAAGAATTTAGATATGATTTTAATGACAGATATATTTGGAATTTAATCTCCTTCCTCTTTTTTATACCCAACCCCCAGATTAATCTGAGAATCTTCAGAGTCATAAGGGAACGTTATGACCAGTCTGATCGGCTGTTTAATTTCGTCAAAAAAGTTTTTTAGTTCACCTTTTTCATTCATTATTTTTGCAGAATTACAACCTGAAAGTAAACCAGCTTCGAATATTGCATTATTACTAAAATGTTGAATATTACCATTCTCATCTGAGTAGGCAACATAGACATCAACAGTATCTCCCGGATAAAGATGGCTGCCGTCTCCAATTTGTATTATAATGTCCTTTTTCTCTTCAGACGGACAATTTTTAGTTACATACATTTCATATTTGCTATTGAAATCATCAATGCTGTAAGTTATCATCACGGTATCATCAATATCTTGTTCAAATGGTGAAGTTAAATTCAATTGATATTTACTAAAATTATTAACTCTGGTTTCGATCATTTTTCCCGCATTCTTTTTTAAGTATTTATCATAAAATTCAACGTCCGAATTTTTAGATACAACCGAAATCCTGAAATAATCTTTTATAGTATAAGAATGTTTGGCTAAAGCAGGATCAACCATTTTAGGAAGAAACGTGATATCCCGGACAGGTTTATCGGAACAGATGAACTTCTTACCAAATAGTGCATCAAAACTATCGAGTCTGAATAAAGGCAAATATATTTTTATCTTTAAATCGGTGGTATTTTCATCAGGACTTTTTTGAAGAAATAGTTTTTCATTTTGTAATTCGATATTTTCGATTGAAGCTATGTACTGTATAGAATATTCCTCATCCGAAGTTAATCCAAACGAAAGAGCAACCCATAATGAAGAAGATTTTTTGGAGTCAATATTAATATTAACCACACTATCTTTTATCCACCCCGACTTATACCTGATATTATAACATGGATCACCTGAAATGTAAACATAAACACTGTCTGAAGGTTTGGGACTCCATTCCAATCTATATGAAACAGGTGTTGATACAACGGAATCACATATAAAATATGATTCTGATAAATTTGAAATATCTTTTTCATTGGTTGAAATTGTAGCACAGGAATGAAGAATTAATGCTAAAAAAACGGAAAAGCTAATTTTTATTAAGGAAGAGTTCATAAATTCCCCAATCTTTTTGAATCGATATTACTTTACTGCTGCGGAATTTCACAAGAAACAGGCCAGATGATTTTTCCTTCTTATTATAATAAAATTAAACCTGATTAACTTAAGTATCTTATAAGATCACTAACAACAGTGGTCAAAATGCCATATGATTAGTAATTTTTGCGATCTAAAAAAATATCTATTTCTTTTGACAAGCAAAGAATTTCAATCGATCACTTTTATACTGATGGTAGAACTATTGCCTCCTACTTCAGGATAATACATTAAATATCCCTGTGCGGCGGGAATTGTAAATGCACCGGGCATTTGAGCTTTGATGATATATGAGAATTCCATTTTGTCGGTACAATCGGTTACAAAGAATGCAACTTTTTCATCGCGGTATTCTCTGTCGGCATAGAACCAGCGCCAGGGTCTGTACTTCCAGTTTTCATAATAACCATAATTATTCTCACCTTCTATTTCAAA
>DATICR010000183.1:0-6720 GCA_035456745.1 Ignavibacteriaceae bacterium | reverse complement strand
CTTTATGCTTTCAAAAGAATAAAGTCTGGTAATTTTAGACTCAATTTTTTCCCCCTCTTTTGTTATAAGTACCATATTATCCCCTGCTCTTAAAACACCATTGTGAATCTTGCCGATTCCAATCCTGCCAAGATAATCATTGTAGTCAATTGCCGATATGAGCATCTGAAAAGGTGCTTCAAGATTCGCGTATGGTTTTGGAACCTTCTCAATGATCATATCAAGAAGAGGAATAAGGTTCTCATTCTGATCTTCAATATTGTTTTTTGCTATGCCCTGCTTTGCAATTGCGTAGACATAAGGGAAATCAAGCTGATCATCTGAAGCACCCAGATTTACAAATAGGTCAAATACTTCATTGAGGACTTCATTTGGGCGGGCATCTTTACGATCAATTTTATTTATGACGACAATAGGTTTTAAACCCAGATCCAAAGATTTTTTTAATACAAATTTTGTCTGAGGTAAAGGACCTTCTGCTGCATCTACCAGTAGTAGCACACCATCCACCATTTTAAGAGTGCGTTCAACTTCCCCGCCGAAATCTGCGTGCCCCGGAGTATCGATTATATTAATTTTATATTTTTTGTAATGTATACTCAGATTCTTTGCAAGAATGGTAATTCCTCTTTCTTTTTCCAGAGCGTTGGAATCCATTATTCTTTTCTCTACCTGCTGATTTTTACGGAAGGCTCCTGTTTGCTTTAAGAGGTGATCTACTAAAGTGGTCTTACCATGATCAACATGAGAAATTATCGCAATGTTTCTTAAATCATCTCTCTGATTAGACATCGTATCCTTTCTTTTTAATATAACTTATTAATATACGGAAAACTGTAAATTTTAACAATGAATTAAATATTGGATAAGGTTACAGTTATATAATATTGCTCACTCCCGGGTATTAAAATATTCATTGCCTGGGGGAAACTCTAAAATGTACTGGATTGTTCTCTGCTTTTAGGTAAGAATCTGGGTACTTAAAGCAATTTCTTCTAGTACTGATGAGACTTTAAGACAGTCTTTAATTTCACCATTATAGACAATACATTTTCCCTTCACGTGGACTTCAAAAGCAAATCCCCTTGCAATATCGTATGTGCATCCGATTGCTTTAATAAGCTGAAAAATCACTTCGTCAAAGGTATGCCAGTTATCATTAAACAGTAATACCCTGCTTAAGAGACCGGTGATTACCTCCTCATCCTCAAGAATATCGATTTGATTATGTTTTTGAGGTTCCAGTTCCATAAGACTAAAATAATAAAATAGAAATGATTAATAAATGAAAATATTTAGTTGATTTCAGATTTTTCCTGACGTTAATTCACTTATGATACCGGCTTATAATTCTAATTTATCCTACAAGCTTAAATTAAAGATCAAAGGAATGTATGTTTAATAATTCATTAATTCCATTAAATCCGGAAAAAAAATTATACGGGAAATAGGTGATATCCCCGGCGTTTTTTATATTACATCTGAAAAATGTAAACAAAAAAGGTTTCATCAGGTTGACAGGCATTACCAATGAAGTTTGATTTTATAGGAGTGTATGTTTATATTTTTTTTACCAAAAATAACTTAAAATTAGGGAGGTCGGATGAAAATAGCAGTATGTGTTAGTCATGTGCCGGACACTGCTACAAAAATAAAAGTAGGTACTGATCAAAAAACAATTGATCCTTCCGGAGTTACATACATTGTAAATCCGTATGACGAGTTTGCCATTGAGGAAGCTCTTAAAATGAAGGAAAAGTTTGGGGCCGGAACTGAAGTTATTGCATTAAGTGTCGGTGGTGATTCAAATAAGGAGACTATAAGAAAAGCACTAGCTATGGGAGTGGATAGTGGTATACTCCTGAAAGATGAAAATCCCAGGGATTCTTTTGGAATCGCCAAAGCTCTAGCTGAAGAAATTAGGAACCTGGCATGTGAATTAGTTTTTTGCGGTAAACAGTCAGTTGATCATGATAACTCTACAGTACCTCAAATTCTTGCAGAGTTTTTGAATTACTCCTGTATTTCAGTAGTAGTTTCGCTAAAAGTCGATGGGAATAAAGTCACTGCCGAAAGAGAAATAGAAGGCGGAAAAGAAGTGGTTGAAGCTGAACTGCCTATTGTAATTGGAGCACAAAAAGGTCTTAATGAACCGAGATATGCTTCTCTTAAAGGAATTATGGCAGCCAAAAAGAAGACAATTGAAGAGAAACCGGCAGCACCTGCTGAAGGATTAGTTGAAGTAATGATAATGAAGAAACCCGCTGAAAAACAACCGGGAAGAATTCTTGGAACTGACAAATCGGCGGTACCCGAATTAGTCAGATTATTAAGAGAAGAAGCAAAAGTCATATAGGAGTATAATCAAATAATGGCAAAAAAAATTTTAGCAATACTGGAACAAAGGGATAACAGATTAAAAAGAACTGCATTTGAGGCTTCCAGTCTAGCGGTCCGGCTGGCTGGTGAGCTGAATCTCGAAGCAGAAGGTATCGTAATAGGTAATGATGTCGAAAATATTTCCGAAGCTGGAAAATATGGAATTAAAAAAGTAATCCATTTTAAGAACAATAATCTCAGTAATTATTCAACATCCGCTTATACGAAAATTATAAGTGACTATGCAAAGGAAAAAGGTGCCGACTATCTTATATTCAGCGGTACCGCATTGGGCAAAGATCTTGCACCCCATGTTTCTGTCAGAATAAATGCGGGATGTTTAATGGATTGTGTTGATGTTAAGATTTCTTCAGGAGAAGTTATTGCAACAAGACCTGTCTATGCAGGCAAAGCTTTAATTGATGTAAAATTAAAAAGTGCTGTAAAAAGTATAGTGATCAGACCTAACGTTTTTAAAGCTGAACTCAAAGATGAAAATGCCTTCTCTGAAATTGAAGTTATAAACATTGATAATCCCGATTTATCAGCAAAGGTTACTGAAATTAAAAAATCTGAAGGAAAACTTGATGTAGCCGAAGCTGATATCATTGTTTCCGGAGGAAGAGGATTGAGAGGACCAGAAAACTTCCACCTGGTTGAAGAGCTGGCTGATGCTCTTGGCGCTGCTGTGGGAGCCTCACGGGCAGTAGTTGATGCAGGTTGGAGAGATCACAGGGAACAGGTTGGACAGACGGGTAAAACCGTTTCACCGTCACTTTATGTTGCCTGTGGACTTTCAGGTGCGATCCAGCACCTTGCAGGTATGAGTTCTTCAAAATATATTGTAGCTATAAATAAAGATAAGGAAGCTCCTATTTTCAATGTTGCAGATTACGGTATAGCCGGGGATGTTTTTGAAATTTTACCTGCTCTTACTGAGGAAATTAAAAAAATAAAATCATAGGATTAAGGAGATAAAAGTGCAAAAGGTTCAATGTGAAATATTGGGATTATCATCCAGCCCGTCTACAGGTGGGGCATACGCCATATTATTACGGGAAATTGGTGCAAACAGGAGACTTCCGATTATTATAGGAGCATTTGAAGCTCAGGCCATTGCACTTGAGATTGAAGGAATTAAACCCCCGAGGCCTTTAACACACGATCTCCTCAAACAAATGATTGACAATCTCGGGGCGATTGTTACGGAAATTATAATTGATGAACTTCGGGAGAATACCTTTTATGCAAAAATCATTCTTGAAGTTTCAGGATTATCAAACGAAATAGATGCCCGGCCAAGTGATGCAATTGCTTTAGCTGTCAGAGCCCGGGCGCCTATTTATGTAGCGGAATCTGTAATGGAAGCCGCTTCTTTCATTCCATCCGAAGAGACAGAAGAAGAGGGAAAGGAGTTGAAGAGGGAAGAGAAAGAAGAGCTTCCTAAAACGAAGGAAGCTCAGCTTGCTGCCTTACAAAATAAACTTCGTGAAGCTATAGAAACTGAAGAGTATGAACGAGCTGCAAAAATCAGAGACGATATCCAGAAATTGACAGGTAATAATTGAAGTAACAGGTTTTCATTTAATTTCTATCCGAAGACTTTCTTCCCGATTGAACACTCAAGACAGTTATTTTTACTGCAGTAGTTTCTGAAAAGGTCTATCATTCCTTGATAAAAAACACTCCTTTTCCAAGCATCACCCAGATTGAGTGTCTCTGCTACTTCATTTACCAGACTATTTTCGCTTTGTTGATAATAATTCAGGTAGATTTTTAATACTTTCCTGGAAATTTCTTTTCTGTTAAATAAATCAAAATATACAGAGAATACCGGGAGTAGTACATTAACTATAATTTCATCTGCCCTTGAGACTCCCACGAAATAATTAATTTTAACATTAGATGCCTGTTCAAAAGTATAGTGGTTATGCCAGAATCCTTCACCTTTGACAACAATATAACTTCGAAGTGAATTTATTATTTTTTTATTATTATTAAAGCTTTCAAACTCTTTTATAATCGCCGGAATTAAACCGCTTCTTAATAATAGGCATAATAGCCGTACTCCGCCTGCAATTCTAACAGTAGGAAAATTATAAGGTCTTAGCTTTGAAAAATTCCACTGGTTGGAGTGAAACATCTTCCCATCGTAACCATTTTTATTAATTACCCATAATTCAACCATTTTTTTCACATATTCAGAGGTCTCTTCATCCGGTATTTTTTCAACAGGCGGAATGAGGCCGCTGATATTAAAATATATAGCCTCCATTAACGCAATAAAATCTTTATTCGTTACAAATTTTTTCAAATATTTTAATTCTACACTGGCCGAAAGTCTACGCATGATGTCTTTATTCTTTGAAAAACCCAGGGCTTCAAACATTGATTCATAAATCAACTGTTCCCATATTTCCGTATCATCAAAGTCCTTTGCAGTAAATATTCTCTGATAAAAATTTTTATCAGGTTCATAATTTACTACTGGTTCCCTTAAATTTACTTCTTTCAGATAAACGAGTTCCTTCAGTCTTAAGAGCACTTTTTCACATTTTTGTTTGAATCTTTCTATCCCGAGGGAATAAACAAAATCGAGTTTCTCTTTTTCATCGAGTTCATTATTTAACTCGGCACACGGCATTTTATTTATTCTTCCGGATCTTTCCGATAGGATTGCCTGTTGAATTTTTTTCCTGACATTCTCATCAAGAAATGGTTCCAGTGAAAAAGATTGAACTTTTCTACCATCCTGTGTATACACGCAGGCATCATTATGTGAATTATTAAATACAACGTGAAGGATAACACTGTTATATTTTTTATTTAAATGATGCCCATGTGATTTCCAATCAGAATGAGTCCCGTCTATTTCTACATCCCCTGAATAAGTGAGATTACCAATCTGAATTCTTGCATGTTTAAAATCAGGTCCGCCTGTTTCCTTATTTTCTGTCCCGGCATCTAAAATTTTAATTGTTTGCTCATCGTTCGTTGTAAGTTCTTTACTGAAATTCCGGTTCTTCCAGATCTCATATAAAAATTTTTCTAGGAATTTATCTTGTTTCATAAGCTACCTGTTAGTTTTCTTTATTACTACAAGTTTTTCAGGTAGAGATCTCCTGTTACCCAAACGATAAAAAAATTCCAGATTATTCACTGGATTATCAAGCAGAACATGATGGAAAGAATATACACCGGCACCAACCTGGTAGTACATATCTTTCTTTTTACCATTATTGAACAGGAATATATCTGCATTGGATATTTTATCGGGAAGTTCCACAGCTATTTCAGTCGTGATATAATTTGAAAAGATTGTATCACTCTCACTCCTGATCTTAAGATGAGGTAGCCGTGTATCAATTCTCAATGAATTGACCTCATAGACTTCGGGAGTTTGGTAATCTTGTTTCTCGGACTCCCCAACATTAACTTCCGCAGGTTTTTTATTGGCAGATTTCTGCATTTCTCCCTCTTTTAACCAAGAGGATTGTTTAATGTTTAGAAAACTTACTAATATTAAAATTAATAGTAAAATTATGAAAAGGAATTTCTTCACATTTTCATTTCTTTTTTAACTTTTGTATTTAAAGTGTTTAATTCCTCAGCAGCCATGGCGCCAAAATCATCTCCACTGCTTTTATAGATGATTCCTCTGCTGATGTTAATCAAAAAATTTATCCGATTTGCCTGCTTGAAGCACTGTACAACTTCTTCAAGACTGCCTCCTTGTGCCCCGACGCCCGGCAATAAAACAGGTAAATTATTTATAAGGGTGAGATTATTTTTAAGTTCTTCGATTTGAGTGGCCCCGAAAACTACCCCACAATTATTAAAACTATTCCACTCCTTAATTTTACTGATAACTTCCTGGTAAAGGTAATTTCCGTTTTCAAGTTTCACTTTCTCGAAATTATTTGCCCCGGGATTAGAAGTGAGTGCGAGAATAAAAATTATTCGATCTTTAAATTCAAGGAAGGGTTTAACAGAATCTTCCCCCATATAAGGATTTATTGTGGTCGCATCACAAGAGAAAAAATTAAAAATTGAGTCGGCATACATAGTTGAAGTATTTCCGATGTCGCCTCTTTTTGCATCACCGATAGTTATGAGATCGTCAGGAATAATATCAATAGTACGTTTAAGAAGTTCGTAGCCTTCCGGGCCATACTTCTCATAAAAAGCAAAATTTATTTTATATGCCGCGGCAGAATCAACAGTTCGTTCTATGATCTCTTTGTTAAATTTAAAAATGCTGTCAGGAGAGGATTTAATTTTCTGAGGAATTTTTTTAATATCAGTATCTAAACCGACACAAATGAATTTCCCCTCATTATT
>DATICR010000182.1:0-2268 GCA_035456745.1 Ignavibacteriaceae bacterium | reverse complement strand
ATGTATGGGATGGATCTTTGGGGCGGAAGCAGCGGTGAAGGTCTGAAGATGATGGAACAATATAATATAATGGGGGATTGCTCCATGATGCTTACTCTGGGTATGGATCCGGATTCCACCGCTCCGGATCAGATTACAGATCTGACTGCAATTGATCCTACTTCAAATTCTGTAACCTTGAACTGGACATCTCCTTATGATTCTTCTTTTGGAGGAATAGTCAGCTATGATTTAAGATATTCATCTGATCCAATAGTTACAGAGGATGATTTTAATAATGCTGCATCAATCTTAATAGCAGGTGATCCGGATTCAGCAGGGATGTCAAAATCATATATTATTCATGAACTTGCATTTTCTACTCAATATTATTTTGCTGTTAAAGCATCGGATATCTGGGGAAATAAATCTCTTATGTCCAACGTACCAAACCTGGCAACATGGGATGCTCCTGAAATAAATATTACTCCTGATTCTATAGCCCATATTATTTTGCCTGACACAACAATTGCTGATTCAATCGTTATTTCGAATACAAGTACTGTCAACTCAACTCTTGATTACTCAATAGAGTTTATAAATAATACATTCCCCGGAGAAATTTATGCAAGACTAATGCCTGTGAATAGATTGACAGATGATGTGTATTCTAAAGAAAATCCGGATCCTTATAAAGGAATGAGTATCAGAGGCTCAGGCGGTCCGGACCTTTTTGGTTATGAATGGATTGATAGTAACGATCCGCAAGGTCCTGTTTATGAGTGGAATGATATCTCTTCAACAGGTACACTTGTTACAAACTGGATCCCAACCTCGATTTATACTGGTACAGATGAGGGAAAAGCCGGTCCTTTTACTTTAGGATTTAATTTTAAATTCTATGGTATCGAATACACCAATATTTATTTTTACTCAAATGGCTTTATCAGTTTTGTTGACTATGACGATGCTTATATGAGTAATGGAACGATCCCATCGTCATCTGATCCAAATAATATAATTGCTGCTGTGTGGGATGATCTCGATGGAGGAACAAACGGTCATGTTTATTATAAAACAGAAGAAAACAAATTTATTGTTCAGTATACAGATTGGCCGGGATATTATGGCGGCACGGGTCCGTTTACATTCCAGGTGGTATTGAATAAAAACGGCAAAATTATAATTTACTACAAAACGGTACAAGGAAGTTCAAATTCAGCCACAGTAGGGATAGAAAACTTTGACGGTTCCGACGGTCTTCAGGTAGCTAACAATGCGACTTATCTTGAAAGTAATCTTGCCGTACAGTTTTCGGCCGAACCTGAATGGCTCATTGCTGATAATTTATCGGGTACTATTTATAATGGAAATTCATTGGCAGTAATTCTGAACTTTATCACGGAGGATTTGGAATTAGGCAATTACTCTCTGGATGTTGTGGTATCAAGTAATGATCCGGATAATCCTCAATGGACCATCCCTGTAAGTATGGAGGTTTCGGAAGTACCGGTTGAGCTGACATCTTTTACTGCAGAGAATACTTCCGATGTAGTGATTCTAAAATGGAAAACATCCACTGAGAAGAATAATATGGGATTTGAAGTTGAAAGAAAGATCAGTAATAATCAATCTGAGGTTAATCAATGGGTAAAGATAGGTTACGTAAAAGGGAATGGAACAACTACAGAGCCAAAAGATTATTCATTAAAGGATAATAATCTTATGAGCGGAACAATTCAATACCGCCTGAAACAGATTGACTTCAATGGTTCGGCACATTACTCAAATAAAATTGAAATAACGGTAAATAATATTCCAACTGAATTCGCATTATCACAGAATTATCCCAATCCTTTTAATCCTTCCACTTCAATCCGGTATGACATCCCGGTTCAATCTGACGTAACTATAAATATTTATGATGGACTCGGTCGTTTAATAAGAACTCTCATCGATGGAGTGAAAGAACCCGGTAAATATACTTTAACGTGGGATGGAAGAAATAATTACAACCAGTCTGTTGCGTCTGGTTTTTATATATGTAAAATAAAGGCTGGGAAATTCATAAATATCAAAAAGATGCTGATGTTGAAATAAATTTTTCCTCTCCCCCATTCCCCAAACAAGATGCCGGCAGTTAAATGCTGCCGGCATTTTTTACTTTTAAAATTCGTGAATTTGCAAATAGGGAATGTTTGAATATTCCGGACTTATATGTCTTACATTTATCTTTTTACTTTTACCTTGATTTATTTACCATTCATCATTTTAGTGTGGATTAAAAAC
>DATICR010000181.1:0-3500 GCA_035456745.1 Ignavibacteriaceae bacterium | reverse complement strand
TCATTTTTGTAATGAACGATGTATAACCGATTGAATCTATCTGAGGTTTGGTAAAATATGAATAAATAAGCTGGAACAGCGTTTCAAGATCCTTAGGACTGGCGCCGCCTCTTATTCCTTCAGAATAGAAATCAATATATGGGTTAACTTCAACAATTTTTCCCGTAAGATATTTTTCCAGCTCCGGGCTGGTAATGCCTTCAAGTCCCGACTCCTCCACTAGAGCTGTTGCATAAGCGGCAGAGAGAAAATCTTCATCCTTCACCTGGGATGAACCGCCGGGACTGAATGCGTTGAATAATATTTCGTCATTCTTATAATTCGTAGGTTTTAAAATTACCTTAATTCCGTTACCCAGTGTCCAGGTGACTATATCAAGCGCAGGATTGCCGACCGATGATATTACCGGAGAAGGTGCGGGAATATCCTTAACAAGCGGTCCAACCACCACTTTATCTTCATACGCCGTTATTTGCTCCGAACTTACTTTATCAATAACCGCAGCCAGTTCTGCCTCAACGGGAATTGTGACACCTTCTTTTTCAGGGGCATTGACTAACACCACCCTGTTTCCCTTACTAAGAAGTTCTGAAGCTACCGCATTTACTTCATCCAGGGTAATAAGAGGCAGAATTTCTTTTGCAAGATTGTAACGGTCATCAACCGAAACCAGCGGTTCATCGAACAGGAAATTCATTTCAAATTGCCTTATTATTTCCGAGGATTCGGTTTTATCTTTTTCAGCCAGACTCTGTTCAGCTGCTCTCAACAGGGATTTTTTCTGCCTGTCTAATTCAGTTTGGGTAAAACCAAACTTGTCCACTCTTTCGGCTTCGCGCAGAAGAGCTTCAAATCCTTTTTCAATTCCACCTTCCTTGACCATTGCAACAAGGAGTGTAAGATCTGCAGATTTAATGAATTTCTGGCTTCCCGCATATCCGTATGCAAACGGAGGATCAGCAGAAGACGTTAATTCGTTAAACCTGTTATTTAGCATGCCGTAGAAGATATCGTGCACAAGATTATTTCTGTAACCGGAAACGCTGTTCACAATTTTAGGTTCCTGCATATAATAAATTGCACATGTCGAATACTGCGCTTCCACATCGGAAGCTATCGCAAAGTAAGTATCTTTATGTTTCGGAATATCAAAGATGATTCTTTCCCTTTCACCAGCTGGCGAGGTCAGTCCGCTGAAATGTTGTTCGATGTAGCCTTTAATTTCGTCAATGTTAAAATCACCGACTGCAGCAACAGCAAAAAGATCGGGCCGGTACCAGTCCTTATAAAAATCTTTTATAGTCTGGTAATCTGCCGATTCAAGTATTCCTTTTTTCCCGATTGCCAGTCGTTCCGCATATCTAGAACCTTTAAACAGAATTGGAAGCTGCTTATCCAGCATCCGCATTTGCGCACCTCTGCCAAGCCGCCATTCTTCAATAAGAACGCCGCGTTCCTTATCAATCTCTGCCGGATCGAATGAGAGATTATGAGCCCATTCCTCAAGTACAAAGAATCCCTTAGCAAGTATATCAATGCTATCGGTTGGAACAGTGAGTATATAAACAGTCTGGTCGAAACCTGTATATGCATTAACTTCGGGACCGAATTTAATACCTAGTTTTTCCAGGTAATTTATCAACTCATTCTTTGCGAAATTTTTTGTCCCGTTAAATGCCATATGTTCCACAAAGTGAGCCAGTCCCTGCTGATTATCATTTTCCAGAACTGAACCGGCTTTCACATACAAACGCAGCTCAGCTCTCTTTTCGGGTTTATTATTTTTCTGTATGTAGTATTTCACCCCGTTATTGAGGGTACCTGTAACGACATCTTTATCTGCTGGAAGAATCCTATCCTGCGGAAACAAAGAGAAGGAAAAGAGTAATAAGCAAACTGATATTAACGATAATAATTTTTTCATTTTACTCCCCGTTAATTTGATTGTTAAATAATCAGTAGCGATAAGTGTCCTGCAGAAGGTTTTTAATTAAACTGTACAGGACAGAGATTTATTCTTATTAAAATTTGCAAATAATATTTAATAGAAGCAACTGATAAAAGGTCTTTTCTCATAGTTTCAGGTATATCTTTGTTCTTCTTCAACTTTGAAGTACACTGCTCTCACAATTTTTATCCGCGCTAATAAAAATCGGCGTTCCAACAAACCTCCGTAAATCCATGTTTATCTCCGTTAACATCTTATTTCTCATTTATTTATATTTATTGTTTATAACTTTAAAATATGTGGCATTACAGATATATAGACACACAATTAAAATTTCGTTTAAATGCACTTGCCGAAATTAAAATAGAAGAACATCCCCTTTCCGGTGGAAATTTCACCCAGGTTTACAAATACAATGGGATCAAAATCCTGACCTACTATCGCAAAGCAAACGGAATATTAATGGGCAATTTTTTGATAAGTCCGTTAGTTATGAATGATCCCAAAAAGGCAATTGTTCTTGAAGGACGCACAAACCGCAGCAGCTGGGGAAGAAGACTTATCCTTTCAAAATGCGGGGATAATGATCTTGAAAAATTTAATTACATCTCGGAATTAATGTACCAGGTTATATTGGGAATGGAATGAATCTATCATCGAATCTTACCACTAAAACATTGTGAGCACTAAGGAACACTAAGATAAATTATATCAATCTCTGATATGCCCGTAACTTACGTCTCCTTGACGTGAGCCTGTAATGATATCCCGTTACGGATTCGTTACTCATAAAAACAACTTTCATCCCCTGAAAAGATCAAGATATTCAGTGAATTCGAATTCCCGGTTTCTTTTCCAGCCGGTCTTCTCGTGTAGAATTTTCAGTCTTACAAAATCTGCAAGAAATGAATTAGCAGTTGGTAAAGACACATCCAGCTGCTCTTTTATTTCTCCGGCCGTCACCACGGGTTTTTTATAAAGATACCTCATTAGAGATTTTCCTTTAGTCATTCTGGTTCCGAGTGTAATCAGCTTTTCTTCTTCTATTTGTTCTTTAAGTTTTAATATAGATTTAAATGTCTTAATTCCTTTTTCACTTGTTTCAATAATACCTACAAGAAAGAATTTAATCCTTGAAAGCGTCAAACTTTTTAATTCTTTTATCGAAGCATTCATAGCCTGAATATAATTTTGTACTTCCTGCCAGTCATCTTTTCTTTCAGGAGCTATTTCAGATTCTTGCTTTAATACTTCTTCAGTATTGGTTTGTGTACCTTCTATTTTACTGGATTGAACAGCCTCCCTGGTCACATACATTCCTATGAAAATATCAATGTCAGGCACATGTTCTGAATATGCATTCAAGGCACCGAGCTGTCTGTTTGCTTCTGCCAGCAGTGTATTTATTCTTCCGTCTTCCCATGTCCAGGTTTGATTTATTTTTATGGGAGAAAAGGTTTTATATTCATATTGCTGTTTATATGTACCGCTTTTAAAATCTTCAAATTTCATCGTTTTAGCAGTTTTACTTTTATTATAAAAAATTATAATA
>DATICR010000180.1:0-2309 GCA_035456745.1 Ignavibacteriaceae bacterium | reverse complement strand
GGCTTTCCCTAAAGGGATCCTTCGGATAGCCACATTACTTCGCCTATATTAAACATGATATAGTAGACAATTAAACTATGAAGCTTTTAATTCTTCTCCTTTTTCCCTCTCTGCTGCTCTATCCTCAAACGACCGAAATCTTTCCTCCTGGCGTAATGCCTGTAAAAATATTCTCCGGCGGTTACTTCACCGAAGGACCCGCTTATGGACCCGACGGCTGCATCTATTTCAGTGATCAGACTTTCACTGATGAAACCAATATGGACGCAGGGATAATCTGGAAATATGATCCTGCAAAAGACACAACTGTTGTTTTTCGTTCCCCCAGCGGAATGTCGAACGGCATAGCATTCGATAAAGAAGGGAGAATGGTCGTCTGCGAGGGAGCTGATTTTGGCGGAAGGATGATTATAAGGACAGATATGCACTCCGGAAAAAGTAAAATAATAGCGGGATTGTATAATGGTAAACCTTTCAATTCACCTAATGATCTCACAATCGACAGCAAAGGCAGAATATATTTCACCGATCCTCGCTATACAGGACACGAAACCGTCGACCAGCCCGTAATGGGAGTCTACAGGATTGACAGCAATAAAAAAGTGAAACTTATAATTAATAACATCCCAATGCCTAATGGTATTGCCCTTTCACCGGATGAAAAGATTCTATACGTGGGCTGCAATTATGAAGGGGATAAAAATAACAAACCGGTAATGGCAGTTTATAAATTTAACTTAATAGATGAGGACAGTGTTTTATTCGATAAGAAATTAATTGAATTTGAAAGCGAAGCAGGTCCCGATGGAATCAAAGTTAGCAAAGATGGAAATCTATTTATTGCAGTTCGTGATGAAAATAAACCGCAGATAAGAGTTTATAGTCCCACCGGAGAATTATTGGATTCTCTGAATCTACCCGAAGTACCAGGTAATCTGACTTTCACTCCCGGAGAAAAGGAGTTATACATCACAGCAGGTGGAGGACTCTACCAGGTAAAGCTAATCGAATTTTAATGTTTACAATTGTTCTGAAAAAATTTTATAATTGTGCAGTAAAAAAATCATTTGTTATCAGCAATAAATGATATATTACAACATATATAATGCCAACCATACTTCTTCCACTACAAATATTTCCACAACCGTCTCACAATCGTTCCAATAGTCATATAACACCAGTGAAACTTTTATCATTTTATCCGCCTCCGGCTAGACCTCTCTACGTCGGGCATTTTTATTATAGATTAGTCTCTTGATCCCTAAGTCTCTAAGTCACTAAGTCTCTAAGTCTCTTAGTCTCTAAGTCTCTTACACTCTAATTCTCAACGCCTTCGCGGCAGGACTACTAATCCATTAAAATCCACTTCACCCTCCAGAAACACTTCCCGATTTTTACTTCCAAACCATTCGAATACCTGCTGAAAATATTCCTCAGCTCCTCTTCCGTATAATAATTTTATCTGGGCTGCCACGGTCAGGTTAGTGTTTTAAATTCCAAACCGTGGCAGCAGATACCTAATGTTTTTGTAAAGAACCGATTAGCGGTGTCTGAGTAGTCCCGACTATCGTCTACATCAGGTCGGGACGTATCGAAGACATCTCTCAATCATTTACTCATTCTTTCCTTCAATCATTCACCCATATACTCTTCACCCTCCAGAAACACTTCCCGATTTTTACTTCCAAACCATTCGAGTACCTGCTGAAAATATCCCTCAACTCCTCTTCACTATAATAATTTTTTAATATTTCATAAGAACTGCCGTCCTTCAGAGTTCTTCTTTTATAAGTATTAACATCTCCCGGTTTTGTTATCAGTTCCCCTCCAATGCCTTCCACATTAATGTTATCCGCCATATAAACCACGGCACCGGGAAGCAGCTTACTGTGAAAAAGTCTGAGGAAGCTGTCAATTTTATCCTTTGGAATATGAGAAAAAAAGAAATTCGCACATCCCGCATTGAATGTCCCTGTAATATTTTTCATCTCATAAGCATCGTCAATCAGGAAGCGGGCTTTCAGCCTTTTTGCTTTTGCAATTTCAATCACCTCCGGTGAAAAATCGAAAGCAGTAACACTCCTGGCCTTTTTTGATATCACCTCCGTAAAATACCCCGTCCCGCAGGCTGCCTCAAGCACATCCCTGCCTTCCATCAGTTCAGCCAGCTCTTTTTTTATTATGCCCAGCTCCTTCTGCCGCACGGGGTCATCCCTGTTATATATCTCCTCATATTCCCGCGCCCTTCTGCTATAATAATCTTTCATTCTCATCCTGGATAATATTTTGCAAAATTATATTCTATAATA
>DATICR010000179.1:0-3348 GCA_035456745.1 Ignavibacteriaceae bacterium | reverse complement strand
AAAACAAGCTGAACTTTTATTGCGTATACTACCTTCAATTATGCAGGAGGAGGTATTTGCGCTGAAAGGTGGAACAGCAATAAATTTTTTCTGGAGAGATTATCCGAGATTATCAGTAGATATTGACCTGGCATATATTAAAGTACAGGGAAGAGATTTATCATTACTTGAGATAAATGATCGTCTTGCAAGCATAAAAGTTAGTCTGGGAAGAATATTTCCCGGAATAAATATTGTACTCAAAAAAGGGCAAAGTAATGGATTGGCATATGCACTAAAATGGAAATTATTTAATCTTGATAAGATGAAATCAGAAGCCCATAAAAAAGCTTACAACAAGTTGGAAAAGTATTTATCAGGTTGAATGCCGGGAAAGTTCGTTCGACAAAAGCATTTCGGCCCTAACAAGAAACGAGATTCTAAACCCTCCCGACTGGTATCTAAATCTTATGCCCTTTTTTATTTTGATGCGATGCTTCAAAAATTAGTAATTTGTTTCGATTGGATTTATTTAACCACCTCTGTGTGATATAGAAGACGTTTTTCCTGCTTATTGATTCCAATGATAATTATTATATATATTGAGTTTAAGTAATCCAAACAACAAATTATGACCGGTAAAACTATATCACATTATAAAATTCTTAAGAAACTCGGTGAGGGCGGGATGGGGGTAGTCTATCTTGCCGAGGATTCAAAATTAGAACGTAAAGTTGCCATAAAGTTTTTACCGGGACATATAGCTGAAAAAACAGAAGAAAGGGAAAGATTTAAGACCGAAGCAAAAGCAGCGGCTGCGCTCAACCATCCAAAAATAACCACTATTTATGCTATTGAAGAAACTAATGACAGAATGTATATAGTTATGGAATACATAGATGGGATTGAATTAAAAGACAGAATCAGATCCGGTCCGATTTCTGTTGAAGAAACTATAAAGATCGCCGTGCAAATAGCGGAAGGATTGGAAGCAGCTCATAAAAAAGGAATTGTACACAGAGATATTAAATCTCAAAATATAATGATTACCACTGACGGCAAAATTAAGGTAATGGATTTTGGATTGGCTAAGGTTGGTAAGGGAACACAGCTTACGAAGGTAGGCTCTACTGTTGGAACTGTTGCATCTATGTCTCCGGAACAGGTGCGCGGAGAAGATGTCGATCAAAGGGCAGACATCTGGTCATTCGGTGTTGTATTGTATGAGATGCTTACCGGTGAATTGCCCTTTAAAGGAGAATACGAAGCATCGGCAATCTATGAAATTTTGAATGTTGATCCTAAACCGGTTTCATCATTCAGAAAGGACATTCCTGAAAATCTAAACATTCTGATTTCAAAAATGCTTCAAAAAGATGTAATGAAAAGAATCAGTTCAACCGGAGAAATATTAAAAATTCTTAATTCCAAACAGTTTGAGTACAATGTCAGCAGAGCAGAAAAATCAATTGCAGTGCTTTATTTTGAAAATATGAGTCCGGAAAAAGAGAATGAATATTTCTGTGCCGGAATTACTGAAGATATAATTATAGATCTTTCAAAGATTAAGGAGATTAAAGTAATACCGCGCGCTGATGTTTTTTCTTTCAGATCTAAAGAGGTTAACTCAGCAAAGGTCGGGGAAATTTTAGGCGTAACTCATGTTCTGAAAGGAAGCGTCCGCAAATCAGGGCAGCAAATCAGAGTGACAGCTCAATTAATAGATATGCAGTCCGGCTATCCAATCTGGGCAGAGCGATACGACCGCCTGCTTGAAAATATCTTTGAGGTACAAATAGAAATATCCCAGAAAATTGCCGAAGCATTAAAAGTTTCACTTTCAGACTCCGAAAAAGAGTCGCTGGCACAGAAACCTACAGATGATCTCCGTGCACATGATTTTTATATGCGCGGCAGGGATTATTTTAATGCGGGAGGAAAAACTAATAATGAATCAGCGATAAAAATGTTTGAACAAGCTATTGCAATAGATCCCAACTATTCATTAGTATATGTTTCGCTTGCAGAGGCTTACTCTTTTCAATATATATTTTACGACGGCGACCAGAAATGGCTCGGTTTGGTTATTACAGCCAGTGAAAAAGCAAAAGAACTGGATCCTAATTTACTGGAAGTGGAAGTTACAAAGGGGATAGTTCTTTTTCATCAAAAGAGATTTGATGAAGCAAAAAGAACTTTCCTGAAATTTATTCAAAAGAAGGATGATTACTATCCTGCTTATTTCTGGTTAGGTTCTACGGAAATGATCACTAATGAAAACGAAAAAGCCCTCAAACATTTTGAACGTGCTGCAGAAATCAAACCTTACAGTGAAGAACCATGGGTCCATATTGATTTGGTGTACCGCAAGATGGGGAATACCAGCGCATCAAAAATTGCTGCTGAAAAAATGATTGAAGCAATAAAAAAGAAAGTAGAAAACAATGCTCAGGATGGGATTGCTTATAGCCGCGCTGCAGCATATTATGCAGTATCAGGAGACAGAACCTCGGCTTTAGAAATTATAAATAAAGTTATGGAGATATCTCCAAACGATGGGTTAGCACTTTACAATTGTGCATGTACTTATGCTCAGCTCGGTCAAAAAGATAAATCGATGGAATTTTTGAAAAAGGCACTTGCAACCGGTTATAAAAATATTATCGAATGGATAGAAAATGATCCGGACTTTGAATCGCTTCGAAGTGATTCAGAATTTAAAGAAATACTAAATAGTGCAAATGGATAAACATCAGGTCGGGACGTATCGAAACCTGACGTCCTTTTCCCTTAACACTTCTTTCAAAAGTTTTAATATTCTCTTCTTTTTTCAATTCACTGTGAACAAAAAATTTCTCGATTTATGAACAACCCTATTGCAAATCTGAATTTATTGTTAACAGAAAAATAGCACTCGCAAAGCTGCAGAACGATATCTTAAAGAATTAGAAAGACTTGAAATTCTAAAGCCTAAAAAAGTAGGTAAAGAAATTCTTTATATAAATACTGAATTGTTCAATATCCTCTCTCACATTTGTAAATTGTCAATCGTCAATTATAAGGCATTGCCGTAAGTTTTTCCTGAAGGGATTCCTCAGGGAAACTGACGGATTAATGATATAATTAAATCTTCCGGCGTCAGCCGCATTTAATATTTTCACATCATGCCTGACTCCGGCCAATAAAATTTCATCCTTCATAGAATGCGGTTATCATTTTGAATGTCCTTTCAAATAAAAATACATTTTCGATTAATAAAGAAGAATAAATTTGGGCGGGTTGGAATAAACCTTTTCTAATAAAAATGAATTCATTCAGTTTAACATCCATTCCATTTCTCCTTTCCATATTGTTTATACTCATATCCTG
>DATICR010000178.1:0-7608 GCA_035456745.1 Ignavibacteriaceae bacterium | reverse complement strand
AATCTGAGTAAAATTATCGATGACTCGGTTTCTATTCTTCTCGCACGTGCTGAGGAAAAAGGACTGAGTATAAAAAAGCTGATAGCAAATAATACACCTGTCAATCTGATAGGAGATGGCACGAGACTGAGACAGATTTTTGTAAATCTGATCAGCAATGCAATCAAACACACAAACCGCGGGATAGTGGAAATATCAGTATATCAGAGGGAGCGTGAAAACGACAGGGCATGCTTGTATATTGCCGTTAAGGATACCGGAACGGGGATCCCAAGACATAAAATAAATGATCTATTTAAACCCTTTTCTCAGGTGGATGACTCGTCTACAAGAAAATTCGGCGGTACCGGACTTGGACTTGTAATCTGTAAAGAGTTTGTTAACCTTATGGGAGGGGAAATAGGTGTTGAAAGCAGTGTAAATGAAGGAAGTACATTTTACTTCACATTAAAACTAAAGACCCAGGACAAACAGGAGATGTATTCTGAAAATGAACTGGCTAAAATTTATGAATTTCAGGGCAGCAGGATGGTCAAGCCGGTAAATTTAAAAACACTGAACCATGTCAGGGAAAATTACAGGATTTTACTGGCCGAAGATAATGTGGTTAATCAGAAGATTGCCGTAAAAATATTAGGTGATTATGGATTTAAGGTTCACGCTGTATCTAATGGATTTGAGGCAATTGGTGAAGTGGTCAAAGGAATTTATGATCTGATATTGATGGATGTACAGATGCCGGGAATGGATGGATTTGCTACCACCATACAGATAAGGAAGCTCGATCTTAGTGCCGGGAAAATACCTATTATTGCTTTAACTGCACATGCAATGCAGGGAAATAAAGAAAAATGCTTTGCTGCTGGTATGAATGAATATGTTACAAAGCCTCTATCTGCAGACGAGCTTATATTAAAAATTGATAAATTGTTGAGAATAGAGGATGAGATTAATAATAAAGAAGAAGAGAGTGAAAACAGTATGAATATTACCGCAAGGCCTAATGAAGTCCTTTTCGATTTTGATCATCTGGATAAGATGAGTATGGGAAATAAAGAATTTCAGGAGGAATTGTTAACAACTTTCTTTGAGGATGTAAATATCCGGCACAAAAGAATGGAAGGATTTGTTCAAAATAATAATATTGAGAAAATAATAAGTGAGGCTCACACAATTAAAGGTGCTTGCTCATCAGTGGGGGCTGTTAAGCTTGCCGAAGAAGCCCTTGCCATTGAACTCTCCGGCAAACATAATGATCTTGCTAATATAGGTGTCAGAATGCAAAAGCTGGAAAAACTAATATCAGATACAAAATTGATCATTGATAATTATTTGAAATCAGTCCATCAATAAAACTTCTTTTGCATTTTCAACTACCCAATCAATTTCCTCTTTTTTGATTACCAGCGGCGGAGCAAATCTGATTACATCATCGTGTGTTTCTTTGCATAGAATGCCTTTTGACATTAATGCTTCACAAAATCGTCTTGCTCCTCCTGCTTCATGATAAAGTTCTACTCCTATAAATAATCCTTTTCCTCTTATTTCTTTAACATGCTTTGAAGAAATTTCTTTGAGCTTATTTCTGAAATATTCACCCAACTTAAAAGAATTCTCAATAAGATTTTCCTCTATGAGTACTTTCAGACTTTCTCTTGCGATGGCCGCGCCAAGCGGATTCCCGCCGAAAGTTGATCCATGATCGCCCGGATTGAAAACTCCCAGTACTTCTTTGTTTGAAAGAACTGCTGAGACCGGGTAACATCCCCCCGAAAGAGCTTTGCCGATGATTACCGCATCAGGTCTGATATTTTCATATTCAAAAGCGAAAAGTTTTCCGCTTCTGCCCAAACCACACTGAATTTCATCTGCTATAAATAATACATTATTCTTTTTACAAATATCAAAAGCTTTTTTCAGGTAGCCTTCAGGAGGAACTACTACTCCACCCTCACCCTGAATTGGCTCAACTATAAAAGCAACTGTATTTTTATTTATTGCCTTTTCAAGCTGTTCTACCTTGCCATAATCGATTAACTTAAATCCCGGAGTGAATGGTCCGAATCCTTCTTTGTACTGATCTGTGGAAGAAAAGCTTATTATTGAGATGGTTCTCCCTCCGAAATTATTATTGCAGACAATAATTTCCGCTGAATTTTCCTTCACTTTTTTGACCTTGTAACCCCATTTTCTGGCTGCTTTAAGTGCAGTTTCTACAGCCTCTGCTCCGGAGTTCATCGGCAGTACCATTTCATATCCGGTTAATTCACTTAATTCCTTATATAAAAGTGGAAGTTGATCGTTCCTGAATGCACGTGAAGTTAATGTAACTTTATCAGACTGCGCTTTTAATGCTTTTATTATCCTTGGGTGGCAATGTCCCTGATTTACAGCTGAATATGCTGCGAGACAATCCAGATATTTTTTTCCATCAACGTCATAAACCCATACACCTTCGGCTCTTTCAATTACAACATCAAGCGGATGGTAATTATGTGCTCCGTACTTTTCTTCAAGTGCTATATAATCTCTTGTATTCATAAAATTCCTTATTGAAAATTTGGGAAAAATCGATGTAAATTTATCAAAAAGCCTTTCCTGTTCAAAATTATAGATGCCGCATTTTATCGAATGATAATATTATCTGATCAGTCCGGAATATTAGAATTCATTATTGCCGCAAAGGTTCTAAAACAAGATAAAAGAGAACCTAAGTGTAAAAGTAAATAGATTAAAGTGCCTGGTCATCATTAAAGGAACATAAGTTTTTAATGCGCATTCAGAGCGCATTTAGTGCGTATTTTGTGCGCAATTAGACAATAGTTATCTTCGGTAAGCGAAAGGACCGAAAGTCTGATAGTAGATAAAAAATGTGAAAATGTCTGAAACGGTAAATACAAAGTCGAAATTAAAACTTTTTGTTACCATAGAAATTATTTTGAACCGCAATGTGAATTATTGCAATCAATCAACTAATTCTTAATTCCCTTGTATTTAGGGCACTGCTTGAGTAATTTTTCTCTACTGTTTTCGAAAACAACGATGAATAATTCTGATTAAAATGGCTGTTGAAACCCGGAGTTTCAGTATAAGTACAAAAGGGAATTCTGATATCCTGGATGTTACAAATAAAGTGGCAGATGAGATTGTTCGTTCATCAATTGTTGAGGGCCATGCTCTTATTTTTGTGAGCGGATCTACGGCAGGAATAACTACAATCGAATTTGAACCGGGACTTAAAAAAGATTATCCTGAATTTTTTGAAAGAATAATACCTTCCGGAAAAACTTATCACCACGACAATACCTGGCATGATGGTAATGGCCATTCACATATAAGGTCTTCTTTGCAAGGTACATCTTTTACAATTCCGTTTGTCAATAAAAAGCTGCTTCTTGGAACCTGGCAGCAAATAATTCTTATTGATTTTGATAACCGGCCGCGAAGCCGGGAAATTATTGTTCAACTTAATGGTAAAAAAGTAAATGAATAAAAAATTACTGTTGTTTCTCTTTCTGGTTTTCCTTCCTGTTAGTGTTATTTTAAGCTGGGGAGAGGAGGGTCATAAACTAATAAGTAAAAATGCAATGACACTGCTCCCTGATGAGATGAGCAGCTTTATTAAATGGCAGGATTATATTACACTTCATTCTACAGATCCGGATAATAGACGGGATATAGATAAAACAGAGGCTCCCAGACATTTCATAGATATAGATTTTTATCCTGAGTTCCTGAATGGAAAAATGATTAAGAATAAACAGGAACTGGTAAATGAATATGGTGATACTACAGTAACTAAAATGGGTCTGCTTCCCTGGGCAACTGTCGATAGTTATAACAATCTTGTTAACGCTCTGAAAGAAAAGAACCGTGATAAAGCTTTGTTATATGCGGCTGATCTTGGTCACTACGTTGCTGATGGCCATCAGCCTTTGCATACAATTATGAATTACAATGGACAGCTTACCGATCAAAAAGGAATTCATTTCCGTTATGAATCGGTAATAATTGATACCAATCTGGCTACAATTGAAAAAGATTTTCATTCGGAGAAGGCAGAATATATCAGCAATCCGCTTAATTTTATTTTTGATTATATCTCTGATGCCAATTCTGCAGCAGAACTATTATTAGCGGCGGATAGCTTTGCTTTCAAATATAGTAAATCCAGAAATGGAACGGATTATTATAGACTCCTCTGGTTCAGAACTAAATACATAACCGAGAACCTTATTGAGAATTCTGCTCGCGATTTTGCATCTTTATTTTATTCTGCCTGGGTTGATGCAGGAAAACCTTCTTTTGATGAAATTAATTAAGTTTAATAATATTTAAGAAAAATGATGAAATATAAATTTTTACTGATTGGCTTATTATTCTGCTCTATTTATGTACATCCGCAGATTGTCGTGACAGTTCCTGCATATCCAACTCAAAACGACAGCATCATTGTTTATTTCGATGCAACTCAGCCCGGAGCAGAAGAGCTTCTTAATTATACCGGCACAGTCTATGCGCATACCGGTGTAAATACAAATTTAGGCAATTGGCAGCACGTAATAGGGAACTGGGGAAATAATACAAATCAACCGGCATTGACAAGAGACAGTTCTAATCATTATCATCTCATAATCGGTTATCCGAGAGAATTTTACAATGTGACTGAACCGGCAGAACAAATTACAGCGTTGGCTTTGGTCTTCCGGAGTTCTGATGCAAACCGGCAAACCCGGCCTGATATATTTACTGATCTTTATGAAACAGGAATAACCCTTGTAGTAAATTCGCCGCAAATTAATACAGATTTCGGAGATCCTCTCCGCTCACCTGTATTTACTGATGAAAATGATACAGTCAATATTTCTATAACTTCAGTCGCCATTGGTACTTTGACATCATCTGTCTCTCTGTATATTAATGGAACTCTTACTGTGCAGACTGATTCGAATGAAATTAATTATCAGTTCCTCTCATCAAATTATCAGGAGGGTGCACAAATAATAACAGCAATAGCAGAAGACACTCTCGGTTTAACCGATACTGTGTCTTTTGCGATAATGATTAATCCGCCGGTCATCAATCTGCCGCTGCCTCCGGGAAATGAACACGGAATAAATTATACAGGTAATTCAAGTGTTACTCTTGCATTGTATGCTCCTTATAAAAATTTTGTTTATGTAATTGGGGATTTTAATGATTGGAAAGTTGATTCATCTTTCTATATGTATAAAGATGAAGTAACTCCCGATAGTGTCATATGGTGGCTTACAATAAATAACCTTACCCCCGGTGAAGAATATGCATTCCAGTACTATGTAGATGGAGAAATCAGAATAGCAGATCCTTATACTGAAAAGGTGCTTGATCCGTCATTTGATGGATTTATTTCTGATTCAACATATCCAAACCTGAAACCTTATCCATATGGCAAGACTTCTGACATTGTATCTGTTTTTCAAACTGATCAGCAGCCCTACCAATGGCAGACAACCAATTTTCAAAAACCCGCAAAAACCGACCTTGTAATTTATGAATTGCTGCTCAGGGATTTTGTATCGACTCATAATTATAAAACTCTGAAAGATACACTTGGTTATTTAAAGAATCTGGGGATAAATGCCGTGGAATTGATGCCGGTAATGGAATTCGAAGGAAATGAAAGCTGGGGATATAATCCCGATTTCCAACACGCTCTTGATAAATATTATGGTACCAGGAATGATCTGAAAATATTCGTAGATGAAGCTCATTCTATGGGAATAGCAGTCATACTTGATATCGTACTGAACCATTCATATGAACAATCCCCTCTCGTCAGGCTATACTTTGATGTTACAAATAACAGGCCCTCTCCTGATAATCCCTGGTTTAATGTCGTATCCCCAAATCCGGTTTTTTCCTGGGGCTTTGATTTTAATCATGAAAGCAGTGCAACCAGATACTATGTGGATAGAGTCAATAAATACTGGCTGACAGAATTCCATATTGATGGGTTCAGATTTGATTTTACAAAAGGATTTACAAATACGCCCGGAGACGGATGGAACTATGATCCCGCACGAATAGCAATACTTGAAAGGATGGCTGATAAAATATGGCAGACGGATTCAAGTGCTTTTGTTATCCTGGAACATTTTACAGAAGATTCAGAGGAAATAGAATTATCGGATTATGGAATGATGTTATGGGGGAACCATAACTGTAATTATAGTCAGGCATCGATGGGCTATTCTGCGGGTCCTTGCGGTACATGGGATTTTTCACGGATATCATACAAGACCAGAAACTGGAATAATCCTTATCTCGTGGGATATATGGAAAGCCACGATGAGGAAAGACTCATGTACAAAAATCTGACTTATGGTAATTCCTACAATGATTATAATATTAAACATCTCTCGACGGCGCTTCAAAGAATTAAAGAAGCAGCCGCATTTTTCCTTACAGTTCCGGGTCCAAAAATGATCTGGCAGTTTGGTGAACTTGGATATGATATTTCTATAGATTATCCATGCAGACTTTGCAACAAACCGATTCTTTGGAATTATTATGACGAACCTGCCAGAAAAAAATTATTTAAGGTATTTAAAACTTTGATAAATCTGAAAAAGGATTATCCTGCTTTTAAAAGCAGCAATTTTACAATCAATGCGGGCGGGTCAGAAAAAAGAATTAATATTTATGACAGTACGATGGATATAGTCATTACGGGCAATTTTGGCGTACAATTCGGTACTATAGATCCTAACTTCAGCCGTACAGGCAAATGGTATGATTATTTCAGCGGTGATAGTATTATAGTAAACGATGTCCATTCAAATATTCCACAGGATGCCGGTGAATTTCACATATATACAACTGTCCGCCTTCCTAAACCCGAAGAAGGAATACTGAATGATGTTCAGAGGGATAACCAGAAACAGATAGTAACAGAATTTAATCTGGAACAGAATTTTCCAAATCCGTTTAATCCATCTACTGAAATACAATTCAGTGTGAAGGAAAATTCTCACGTAATTTTAAAAGTTTATGATGTGTTAGGCAGAGAAATAAAAACTCTTATAAACGAAGAACTGAATAACGGAAAATATAATATAATCTGGAATGGCGACAACAATTCCGGTGAAAAAGTTGCAAGCGGAATTTACTTGTATAGGATAGAAGCAATATCTGCAGGAAATCAGAAAGGGGAGTATATAAAATCAATGAAGATGCTCCTACTCAAATAATGACATTTTTATCAAGGGGTTGTTTTAAATCCGGCAGGCAGGAGGGAGATTGCATCCAGCCTGGGCGCTTATTTTTTATCCTTTTTATCTCATCGCCTATATTTTTTGTTATATCCATGTATTTCGTTATTATTAAATATCCAGATTCTATTAACTTTAAAGAGAAATAAATATGAAAGTACTAATGTACAAGCTCCTATTTGCGCTTATTTTTTCAATTGCAGCCTTCCCTCAGACAATTTTATGGAATCATACATACGGCGGTGATGGATATGATGAGGTCATGGCTGTTAAACAAACTTATGACGGTGGATTCATAGCTGCCGGTTACACACAGTCGTTTGGGCTTGGAAGGTTTGGAAATGGTTATATAATA
>DATICR010000177.1:0-2297 GCA_035456745.1 Ignavibacteriaceae bacterium | reverse complement strand
CGAAAAAGAAACTTTCTTTACGGGCAAGACTTTTGTACTTACCGGAACGCTGAGCAATTATTCCCGTGAAGAAGCAAGCGATAAAATAGTTATGTACGGAGGAAAAGTTACTTCTTCGGTAAGCAAGAATACAGATTTTCTGCTGGCAGGAGAAAATGCCGGAAGTAAACTGACAAAAGCTGAAAAAATGGGAATACCGGTTATGAGTGAAAAGGAATTTATTAAACATCTTGAAAAAACTGAAAAATAAATGATCGGACAGTGGAAAGATAAAATTGCAGGAATGCTTGTTAAGAACAAGCTGAAAGATTTTGAGATAAAAGAACACAACTTCCGCGAATTTTTTAAAAGATCCTTCAATTTTTTTGTTGTAATGCCCGAAGATGATTCTGATTTTAATCATTCATTTATTGTATTAAATTATCTGGAAGACAACCGGAAAAGTATTACAGTTTTTACTCACGATTATAAAGTAAATTTACTGCCGACAAAATTCCGTCAGAAAGCCATTGGATATACAATTGATGATGTCAGCAGGCTTAATATGCCATCCAGACGTATCAGCGAAAAAATTGACCAGATGAGATTCCAGACGGTAATCGATTTAAACCGACAGGAAAATCTTTTCTGCCGTTATATTATAAACCGTCTTAACGCACCGTATAAAATGGGGTTTGTAACCGGAAACCCGGATAAATTTTATAATATCCAGGTAATAAACAGAACGACGGGGGCTGAGAATTCTTATAAAAATTTATTAAATTGCCTGAAAATGTTTTAAGGAAGTTATATGAATTTTGAAATAAAGAGGGTTAATGATATAACAATATTTAAATTGAATGAAAAAAGACTGGATACGAATATATCAGGGCTCGTCAAAGGTGAATTCACTATGCTTCTGAAAGTAGAGGGAGTCAATAAGCTAATCCTGGATATGAGTGACGTTGAAACTTGTGATAGTTCAGGATTAAGTGCAATTCTTGTAGCTAACCGGATACTAAATCTGAACGGCGGTTCAATGAGAATAGCTGCACCTTCAGAAAAAGTTTATTCTTTAATAAAAATAACACAATTAGATCGCGTACTGCCGGTATGCGAAACAGTAGATGAAGCCTTCGGAGAATTAAAGAAGGAATAATTTTTTGAACGGAAGATCGCCCGATTATGTTATCATAGCGGTTTACTTAATCGGTATAGCGGTTTTCGGAATCCTCTCCGGCGGGAAGCAAAGAACAGTAAAAGATTATTTTCTCGGTTCAAAAGTTGTTCCCTGGTGGGCAGTCTGCTTTTCTATAGTTGCGGCCGAAACAAGTACTCTAACCTTCATTTCTATTCCGGGTCTTTCCTATCTGACAAATCTTAATTTCCTACAGGTAACATTTGGATATCTGATAGGAAGAATAATTGTAGCCGTACTTTTTCTTCCTGCTTATTACAAGGGTGAACTTAAAACAGCTTACACTTATCTTGAAACCCGATTCGGAAGTAAAACAAGAAATTGTGCATCGATTGTATTTTTATTCACAAGGACGGCTGCCGATGGAGTAAGACTATTTGCTACCGCGATTCCCTTAAAACTTTTACTCAATATAGATTATCCCGCGGCAATAATTATTATTGCTGTTGTTGCCCTGGTTTATACTTATACGGGCGGGGTTAAAGGAGTTATCTGGGTAGATGTAGTACAAATGTTTATTTATTTAGGGGGAGCAGTACTTGCCGGAATCTTCATTTTACATTTATTACCGAATGGATGGGATACAGCGACAGCAGCAGCCTCGGGAAATAATAAGTTTAGTATAATAAATTTTGGATTCAGCGGATCATTCAGGAATTTTTTCTCGACTCCTTATACATTTATAGGTGGAATTCTTGGCGGCACTTTTTTATCAATGGCTTCTCATGGTACAGATCAATTAATCGTTCAGCGGTTACTTGCCGCTAAGGATTTAAGGGAGAGTAAAAAAGCAGTTATTGGGAGCGGGATCATTATTATTATCCAGTTTGCTCTGTTCCTATTACTTGGAATTTTGTTATACGCATATTATGGAAAAATCAATTTAAAACCTGATGAGATATTCCCGTATTTTATAATTAATGTCCTTCCGCCCGGTATTTCAGGGATAATAATAGCAGGATTATTTGCCGCGGCATTATCAACACTTGCCGGTTCAATGAGTTCACTTGCTTCTTCAACTATGATGGATTTATTTCAGCCGATTTTAGGTTCCAGGGAAAATGAATTATTTATCTCCCGGATAATTACAGTTTTCTGGGCCATCTTATTAGTGCTCTCA
>DATICR010000176.1:0-12286 GCA_035456745.1 Ignavibacteriaceae bacterium | reverse complement strand
TGAACCATCGCTAAGAACGAGCCTCACAATATTTGACCCATCTTTTAATCCGCAGAAATTCATTGATGCAAACGTGGTCATATTCGGGGGAATATTTGTAGGTTGCCATGATACTCCTCCGGTCGTTGTTTTTAACAGATCACCGCCGTTAGATCCTGCCATACCATGCGTTGCATCTGTGAAACCGATAGCTTGATAGTATAATCCCTGAGTACCGCCGGTGCCGTTAACTGTGGCTGAATTCCAGGTGCCCGCAAAACCGGTTGTGGTATAATAAATTTTTGCTGATGTTGCATTGGGAGTTGTATTTGCAGAACCGACCCAGTATGTATCCTGATCAGTAAAATCCCATGCATTGATAACTCCAAATTCACTTCCTGCAATTGGAGAGTTTGGAGCCAGGGTCCATGTTGTTCCGCCGTCAGTTGTGTACCTTAACTGGTAAGGCTGTCCGGCCCCTGTAGGATCAGCATAGTACACACCATTGTTGTTATCCCACATTTTTATGCCATCAATAAAACTTCCGGAAACTGAAATTTGCTGTGTCCAGCTTGATCCGCCGTTAGTGGTTCTGAAAATTCCCCCGGTAACAGTACCAACCCAGCAATTCATATTATCAGTAGCTGATATTCCATAAAGATCACCTGAAAGACCTGTATTTCTTAGTGACCATGTAAGTCCTCCGTCTTCAGATAAATATACTTTTGCCCCTGCGCATGCCGTCCATATGACATTCTCATCAACAACAGCAATTGAATTTATTGCCGGAATTGTGGGAAGAGTGCTTATCAGTGACCATCCCTGTGGAAGGGCGATCCCGGTTAAAAGAAGAACAAAAAGTACCAAACGCTTAATCATAAAAGACCTCCGATTAAAGTAGAATAAAAAAAAAGGAAAATTTCATAACGGTTAAAATCATTGGATAAAGAACAAACCATATGAAGCTTTCCTTTTAGCTAATTAAATTTAGAAAAAATATATTTAATGTAACAGAGACAGGATTCTATTTTAAATGGATTTGCTAGTCTCCCTATTGCAAATTGACGGACTCTCGGAGTGACGACAGAAATTTAATCATTTCCTGAGTTCTGAAGTCCTGCAATATGTAATACTTGTAATTTCAATTTAGTAATCTTTTAATGTTGTAATCATTATTATTAAATTTGTACTAAATTATTTACTGAAAACTTTTAGATAAAGGGAGAATCAAATGAATTACAGAATTGAAACGGACAGTATGGGAGAAATTAAAGTCCCTACCGATAAATATTACGGTGCGCAGACAGCCAGATCTTTGATGAATTTTAAGATAGGAGGCGATAGGTTTCCACGGGAACTGATTCGTGCACTCGGAATCTTAAAGAAAGCAGCAGCATTAACAAATAAAGAGCTTGGTATTCTTCCGGCAGAAAAAGCGGATTTGATTGTCAAAGCTGCAGATGAAGTAATTGAAGGAAAGCTGGATATTCATTTTCCTTTGGTTGTATGGCAGACAGGTAGCGGAACTCAGACAAATATGAATGCAAACGAAGTTATCTCTAACCGGGCAATTGAGCTTGCCGGAGGAGAAATGGGAAGCAAGAAACCAATACACCCTAATGATGATGTGAATAAAGCTCAGTCATCTAATGATACTTTCCCTACAGCTATGCATATTGCGGCAGTAGAAGAAATTCACCGCAGACTTATTCCGATGGTTACAAAACTTCGTGATGCACTCGCTAAAAAATCTGAAGAATTTAAAGATATAATTAAAATAGGTCGTACTCATTTAATGGACGCTACTCCTCTGACACTTGGACAGGAATTCAGTGCATATGTTCAGCAGTTAACCAACGGACTTGAAAGAATAAATGCCGCACTGCCCCGTATGTATGAACTTGCACTGGGGGGAACTGCAGTCGGAACGGGATTAAATACTCATCCTGAATTTGCAGTAAAGTCTGCTGCTAAAATCGCAGAGCTTACGGGCAAACCTTTTATATCTGCAAGGAATAAATTTGAAGCTCTTGCAGCACACGATGCACTTGTCGAATTCCATGGCGTCTTGAAGACTCTCGCTGCCTCTCTTATGAAAATAGCGAATGATGTAAGATGGCTTGGATCAGGACCAAGGTGCGGTATCGGAGAACTTCTTCTGCCTGAAAATGAACCGGGCAGTTCAATTATGCCTGGAAAGGTTAATCCTACCCAATCGGAAGCGATGACTATGGTGTGTGTCCAGGTATTTGGTAACGATGTTGCAGTTAATTTTGGAGGTGCAAGCGGTAACTTTGAACTTAATGTATTTAAGCCTGTCATTATTTTTAATGTTCTGAATTCAATCAGGTTGATATCAGATGCTTGCGAAAGCTTTACCGATAACTGCGTTGTTGGAATCGAAGCAAATAAAACAAATATAAAAAAGAACCTTGATAATTCTTTAATGCTTGTAACTGCACTCAATCCTCATATCGGTTATGATAATGCTGCAAAGGTTGCAAAGAAAGCGCACAAGGAACATACAACATTGAAGGAGGCTGTGGTTGCACTTGGTTTACTTACTGCAGAAAAATTTGATGAAGTGGTCCGACCCGAGAAAATGATAAGTCCAAAAAAATAGTTCGTAAGCTACAACCACATTCGGGAATTGAACTGCCATACAATTTTGTATGGCAGTTTTTATTTGAAATTGTTCTGACTCTTTTGTTATTAGTTAATTGTTGTTTACGCTAAACATAACAATTAACTGAAAATACTCCCTCTGCCCCGCAAAAACTTTCCTCTGTATTAAATAAAAACACTATTTCCGGATTATATATTACTATATCGTTTGCTTTTCCTGTTCCTGAACACACAAATTAAAAATAAAAACCTGATTTAAATAATAATTTCAAATACTTAGAAGTTTGATTATAGCGTATCCAGAGCGTATTTAAAGCGTATTCAGAGTGTAGTTATCCCTTTGTTGATCGTCGTCATTCTCTGGGCTGCCACGGTCAGGTTTGAGATTAATTTCTAAACCGTGGCAGTAACGTACCGCAGGTTTTTCATAATAAATATGCGACTTAAAATTTCTTTACTAAAAAAATTTTCGTAGCGAATTCGAAGCTCCGGTTTTAGACGGATCGAAGATCCCGGCTTAAGACGGACCGCAGATCCCGGCTTAAAACTGATCGAAGATCCGGCTTAAGACAGACCGAAGGTCCCGGGTTTTAGACGTACGGATATCTTGCATAACAGGCGGACAAAAATCTTGTTGAGGATACCATTCCGTTCTGAAGTCGTGAATTTTTATTTATATTAATGACATAATCTTAAATATACTTTAAATCTCCTTGAATAATCTCGACGGTATTTTATCTCTTTTAATCGCCTGTATTGAACTGGTCCTTTTAATCAACCTCCTGATTTTTGCAGATAAGAATAAAGAGAACGTACTGGTTTTCCTGATTATTTTTTTGCTGACAGGATATCAGGCGTTTGAATTTTTAATCTGCGGTCCCGTACTAAAATCTTCTTTTATGGCTTATCTTGCTTTCGCCGATATCTCATTTTTGCCCCCGTTAAGTTTTATACTTGTATTTTCGTTTCTGAAAATCAAAAATAAAACATCAATATTAATATTTCTTCCGGCTATATTTTTTGTGATGTATTATTCTTCAGTGATAAATCAATTTGCAGTTGTAAAATGTACAGTTCTTTACGCCGCTTATAATTATCCTCTCGGCACTGTTTATGGATTTTTTTATTACCTGCCTATACTGGCGTCTTTTTTATTGTTGTACTCAAATCTGAAAAAAAATAATCATAAGCAAACAAAAATCTTACTTAGCGGTTATTATTTTATAGTTATCCCTTTAGTGGCATCTTTCATTTTGTTTTTATTAAATTTGCCGGGTTTACTGAATGTAATAGAAAGTATACTTTGTAAATTTGCTTTTGGTTTTGCAGTAGCTTTAAGTTTTTTTGCCCTAAACAACAGACATTTAAATGAATGAAATCATATTAAACATATACCTAATTATCAATAATAATTATGTTGAAGAGTTTCGTGCGGTTGCTTATGAAAGGGAAGGCGGAGATGATAATAAGATAAAATTTTTGAAAAGCAGGGCCAAAGAAGATTTTGAATCTGCTTATCGATTTGATGCTCCGAAAGACAAGCATGGAAAGTTCATGAACTATAACCGGTTTTCCAAGCTCGAGAAAAGAGGTATGCAGTATCAGCTTTTCGAAGAGATTTTCTCGAATTTCGATATACCCGAAAACCCGCTGATTTGCGTTACACCGGTAGTCGACGGTAAAATTCTTGCCGGAGACTAGAATAATGAAGATGAAATTATACACGATTATAAGCTCTATACTTTTAATAGTTTTTATTAGCAATAAAATTACAGGTGCTGAATTGTTCGTTTCCGATAAGACAAAGCAAAAGAGAAGTATATTTCTACATCATCTTAAAGAACTGGATAAATATTATTCGGAAAAAACCCTTGGCTCATTTGTGAAGGAAGGGAAAACAACATTCCGTTTGTTCTCTACGTCTGCTGAAAAAATCTCTCTTATTCTGTTCAAAGAACTATCGGATGAAAAAGGAATTGAATATGAAATGAAGAAGGATGAAAACTGCGTGTGGGAAACATCTGTTGATGATGAGCTTTATGGATTTTATTATAATTATAAAGTGCAGCAGCCGGGTAAAGATGCAATAATGTGCATCGATCCTTATTCAAAAATGGTGGCTTCCTATAATACTTACTTTACTCCGCGCCGTTCAATGATTTTAAAAAATAATGATTATGACTGGGAGGGGGATGAATGGATAAAGCGGGACTTGCGCGATCTTGTAATTTATGAAATGCATATCCGTGATATTACAATTGATAAAAGCTCCGGCGTTGAAAATAGAGGAACTTACCTGGGTTTAACTGAAAAAGACAAAACCGGGGGATTAAGCTACATAAAAAATCTTGGAGTAAATACGGTCGAGCTTCTTCCCGCCCAGGAATTTGCAAATATCGAAATACCTTATAAGGATTCATTAAACGGAAGATATAATACATGGAATCCCTATGAAAGAAATCATTGGGGTTATATGACGGCTGCATTCTTTGCCCCTGAAAGTTATTATTGTGAAAGAACCGATGAATTGAAGTGGAATACATGGAGCGGCGTATCAAAGGCTGTTACTGATTTTAAGGATATGGTTAAAGCATTTCATAAGGAAAGAATCGGTGTAATAATGGACGTGGTTTATAATCATTTGTCGGAATATGAGTTTGGTAATTTAAAAGAAATAGATAAAGATTATTATTTCAGACTGGATGCTGGGGGAAATTTTATAGCACACAGCGGGACGGGTAATGATCTGAAAACGGAACGTCCGATGATGAGAAGAATGATAGTCGAAAGTGTTCTCTACTGGATGAAAGAATATCATATCGACGGCTTCAGATTTGATCTTGGAAAGCTGATTGACTGGGAAACAATTGAAGAAGTAATTCACGAAGCCCGGAAAATAAACCCTGATGCTGTATTTGTCTGTGAACCGTGGGGCGGTGGTTATGATCCCGCCGGGTTTTCGCTGCGTGGTTGGGGTTCATGGAATGATCAAATAAGGAACGGAGTAAAAGGGGAAAATCCAGTTAACGGCCTGGGCTGGATTTTTGGTAAGTGGTATGGGAATAATAATCCCGAAAGAATTAAAAGTTACGTAAACGGAACTTTGATCAGAGATAAAGAAGGAATGTTTCAAAAAAAGGAACATTCTGTGAATTATCTTGAATCTCACGATGGCTATACTCTGGGCGATTTTATCCGTCTCGGTCTTGGAAATGTGAAACCTGATGAGGTGATAGCCGACGTGGGAAAAAATGCTGAGCTTACTTATAAACAGTTAAAATTAAATAAGCTAGCGGCACTATTTCTTCTGACATCTCAGGGAATTACAATGATTCACTCGGGTCAGGAATTTGCCCGCAGTAAAGTTATTACAAAAGATGTGAATGCAGCTGATGAAGAAAAGGGAAGGCTCGATCATAATAGCTATAACAAGGATAATGAGACGAACTATATCAATTATGATTTTGCGAAACTTAATTCAACTCTTGTTGATTATTATAAAGGACTGATTTCTCTCAGGAATAAATATCCTGCATTTAGAAGAGCAGCTTATGATGATATCAAATTTTATGATGTAAAAGATAATCAGTTCGCTCTTGGATATGAAATAAATTATGGTGAAGATGAGTTTATTGTTTTATTTAATGCAAATCCGGATAAAGAACAGGAATTTTCACTACCTCCAGGTGATTGGGACGTTCTGGTATCGCCAATTTCAGCCGGCACTGAGTCTCATGGAAATGTTAGTTCAAATATAGAAGTTGAAAAATCCGCAGGATATGTATTGATGAAGAAGCGTTCTTAATTTCTATCTGCGTTGTTTGTTTTGATAAATTATTAAATTAAGAGCAGATAAGGTTCTTTTCTTGCATTAGTTGATAGATCATTCAACAATTCAGCAATAAAACAATTAGACAAAACTGATTGCTGTGATTTTTGGTAGGGGGCTCTTGCATTCTGATTTTAATTTCTTATTTTGTAATTAAAATTTCCCTTATTCAACAAAACAGATGGTGCTGTATGAAAAATATTTCATTAGTTCTCTTGGCTTTTGTTTTAACATTAACATTTACTGCTTCTGATATTGTTAATAAGGGGAATAAACCTGAAGCTTTAAAAAAATGTCCTTATCTCGAAAGTCTCCGGCAGAATAATTCACAACTGGAATGCCCGTTTCTGAATGGAGTTCAGGGAGGAGAATTGTCCTGTCCTTTTTTAAATCAGAATGGCGAATCCCAAACTGGTTGTCCTTATCTTGATGGAGGCGGATCCTGTACTGAATGTCCTTATCTTAAACAACACGACAGGGAAGAGGTAAAACAGATTGAAACACATCCTCTGCCCGAAGGAAGAAATACTTAAATTTATTCGACTTTTTTGTCGTAATCAGGACATAATCTGTCGATCTATACTGGAAATCCTTTCCTATTATTCGATTTATTTACTGATATAGTGGCACTTTGTTTGACCTCGTGTTTCGGAGGTCAATATGAAGACACTTATATCTATCGTTATAATTTCCATCTTTTTTTCGGTTTCTGTCATTGCACAAGAGGCGGATAGTACTCAAACCCGCAAAAGGGAAATTACTAAAACAGAACAAAAAGAAAAAGAAAAAGTAAGAGCGCGAAAACATAATAAAGATGTATTTATTGATAAGGATGGAGACGGAATATGTGATCAGCGTGTAAAAGGTCTTCTGTTCGAGAAATTGCGTAAGCGGCATAGAGCGGGACAGGGTGGAGGAGGACATGAGGGTGGACGGGGGCCCCAATGAAATTTAAATCTGTAGCTTTCATCTTCATGCTTTTAATAAATTTTACAATTTCTGTGTCTTATCCGCAGTTATCATTATCTGCAAGGTTTGAAAATTATTATGATGATAATATCTATAATAATTTTGAAAAGACTTCCGATTTTGTCCATAGTGCCTCTGCCAATGCAGGTTATGATTTTGAATCAGATGATAATAATTTCCAGCTTTATTATATGGGGAATGTTTCATATTTCAGGGAGAATATTTTTAAGACTTCCAATTCTCACAAATTCGGGATCGTAAATACATATTTTTTGTCGGAGGAAGGGAATCCGTTAAATGCCGGAATAAATTATGCAGTACGAAATAACCGCGATGAACTTTCTGTTTATGATCTTTCATTGCTGTCGGCATATATGAATTACAGGCACTTCGTGAATGAAACAGATTATTTCTTGACAGGTTACCTGTTCTTTTATAACGATTACAAGAACTTTAATTCATTTACTCATTTTGAGCACCACACCTTCGTAAAGTACAGCAATACGCTGCCATCCAAAACGACAATTTCCCTGGGAACGGAAATAGATTTTAAAATTTATAAATTGAAATATAATTCGCCTGACATTGCCGATAATATATCTCAGTGGAAAAGCTATCTTCAAGCGGCTCAGAGTTTAACCGAATCAACCGGACTAAGCGGTTATTTTATGTACCGCAAAAACCTTACAACAGGGAACAGATATATATCATTTACCGATTATGTTTATTATGAAGAAGAAATATTCAATGATACCTATTCAAATGATGGAATAGAAACGGGTGCAGCTGTTACACAATTAATTTCCAATGCTGTTACGGCTAAAGCAGAATTTATATATATGCAGAGAAATTTTAATTCCTTGTATGCAGCCTTTGCCGATGGAACCGATTCCAATAGTCTGAGGGAAGATGATTATTATGCCCTGGGTGCAGAATTGCAGTTTGATTTGACAGGAATATTTGATGGCTTTGAACTTATTTTAAATTACAATTACTTGTTGAATAATTCGAATGATTATTTCTATGACTATGAGAACAACCTCACGTCAGTCACCCTCGGGTTTAATTTCTGAAACTTTTGCCAAAAAATTATGTTTTCTGTGCTGCTCCGATAAAAATTATTGAAATTTTGCAAAAGGTAATGATCTCTATAAATTCAACTCCATATCTTGCGATAGCATTACAAATTCAATGATATAATGCTCAATGCAATGCAGCCAAGCATTTCATAGCGCGGCAAGTCGACAACCAATCATTTAACATCTGTAGCCAGAGCATTGCCCTTTGGCTTTAGCCAACGGATCTAAAATCATCCTTAAACGTCCGGGCTTTAGCACATTGTTTGAGATAAATATATTGACCAAAAAAAATCTGATTGAGGATACTATGCAACTATACTGGTTATCTCTATTCAAATCCTCCATTCGTTCCTGCCGGTGAGATTGTGGAATCTTAAGTTTTGATTATATCATGCCTCTCGGCGCGCCTTTGCTGATTTTATTTCGTACTTTTTATTCCGTACTTCTTCATCTTATATCTCAGATTCCGTTCGGTGATTCCAAGAAATTTCCCGGCCTTGGTCTGGTTACCGTTCATTTTAGCGAGGGCGTCGTATATCATCGACTTTTCGAGAGCTTCGATTTTATCATTCATAGTTTGATCCAGAGAACTTGCTGATAATACCTCTTCCTTAAATCCTCTGACATTCATAGGGAGATCTGTTACTGTAATTAAATTGCCCCGGCAAAGAACGACAGCTCTTTCAATAATGTTTTCAAGCTCTCTTACATTCCCTGGAAAATTATATTTTAAAAGAATATCTGCAGTTTCTTTTGAGATTTCCATCTCTGGTTTATTATTTCTTTCGGAATATTTTCTACTAAAATACTCTATCAATGGGATGATATCTTCTTTTCTTTCACGCAGCGGAGGGATACATATTGATACAATATTAAGCCTGTAAAAAAGATCCTCGCGGAAAGTGCTTTCTTTAATTTTTTGTTCCAGGTTACTGTTTGTAGCTGATATAATTCTGACATCAATCGGAATCTTTTCTGTCCCGCCGACACGTTCAATTTCGCGTTCCTGAAGAACCCGAAGCAGTTTTACCTGTATTGATGGGGGGATATCACCGATTTCATCCAGGAAAATTGTTCCTCCCGATGCAATTTCAAATCGTCCTTTTCTCATCCGATCCGCACCTGTGAAAGAACCTTTCTCATGTCCGAATAATTCACTTTCAAGCAGATTTTCTGACAATGCAGGGATATTAACAGTAATAAAGGGGGCATCTTTCCTTTGACTTATATAATGAACTGCTTTCGCAACCACTTCTTTTCCTGTACCGTTTTCTCCGGTAATTAAAATTGATGCGTTGCTTCCCGCAGCCCTCGAAGCTATACTTAGTGCTTCTTCCATTTTAGGTGATTGGGAAATAACGGAAGTAATTCTATGTTTTTCCTGAAGCTGTGATTTTAGTAATCTGATTTCAGACTTCAGTTTGTTGTTTTCTATAATTTTTTCAATCATTAAATCGAGTTCATCAAGATCAACCGGTTTGGAGATGTAATCGTAGGCTCCCAACCGCATAGCTTTAACAGCATTTTCAACTGTACTGTAAGCTGTTATAATAACAAAACTTATTTCGGGATTTATTTTTTTAACTTCCTCAAGTACTTCCATGCCGGTCTTATCGGGCATCTTAAAATCAGACAGGACTATGTCTACTGTATTTTGCTTAATAAGTCTGATCCCTTCTTCACCCGATTCAGCCGATAAAAGATGATAACCCTTCTTTTTTAAATAGCCGGTTAAAATCTCCCTCTGCGATGGTTCATCATCTATGATTAATATGTTATATTCTTTCATTGTGGTAATACAATTTTAAATGTTGTTCCTTTATTAACTGCACTTTCGAAAGTTATTGTGCCCTGATGCTGTTCAATAATTTTTTGAGTTATACTTAAACCGATGCCGGTACCGTCATTTCTTGAGGTATAGTACAGATCGAAGATTTTTTTCTTCTCACTGTCAGGTATGCCTCTTCCGTTATCTGAAATTAAGATTTTAAGTTTATTCTTTTCACAATTATAGATAAGGTTAATCTCACCTTCTTCATCTACAGCATCAAACGCATTTTGAATTATATTCATCAAAGCCTGTTTCATTAATTCAGGATCTAATTTTACCAAGCCTGAATTTTGGGTGACCATTCTGAAGATTAGATTACGTTTATCAGCCTGTGCATGAAAAAGGTTATAAACCTGAGTGAAATAATCATCAGCATTTAACTCGGCAATATTTATTTCCAGCGGTTTTGCATAGTTCAGGAACTGTTGGATAATCTTATTTATACGCGTGACTTCACTACGAAGCAAGGCAGTAATGGATTTGAATTCAGTATCATTTTCGCAGGGACTGAATTCTTTCTGCAATCTCTGGGCAATCATTCCAATTGCGTTAATCGGATTTCTTATTTCGTGTGCCACTCCTGATGCAAGCTCACCCATAGCGGTCAGTTTTTCATTCCGCTTTGCATTTTCCTCCATAGATTTCTTTTCGGTTATATCATTTAATACTATTGTATAACTTTCAATATGATTTTGTTCATCATAATTTGTGGTTGAACTTATTGAAAGATATTTTTCCTCTCCTGCTATATTTACATATCTGTCTGTACTCTTTTCAGATTTCAGAATATCTGTTAAAAAGTGTAAACTCTTTAAATCATTCAGATTCTTACCATTTACTTCATCTTCTTTCATTTTAAAAAGCTTTTGGGCTGATCGGTTAAAAAGTGAAATAAAACTTTCATTATTAATGACAATAACTGCTTCATCCATGTTCTTTAGAATTGACCCGGTAAAAGTTTTAAATTTCTTAAATTCTCCGGATATTAGTTTCAGGTTCTGGGATGTAAATAGAATGCTCAGTGTGATTATAGAAATTGCAGCAAGAACAAGCGTCATTATTATGATTCTGTTATAAGCCCGATCTTCAATATTTCTTAACTCATCGAGTGATAAACCTATCCTGAAAATGCCTACAATAGTATCTTCATATTTTAATCTTTTAATCACTTCATAAACATTATTGTTCCTGAAGGGAATAATCCTGTTATAAACCGAGTCATTTATCAATGCATTCTGTAGGAATTTATCTCCTTTTACGGCATCCAGAGAATCTATGTTCACACTTGCTGCAAGAATTCCGCCTGAATCTTGCAAAGCGATATATTCTATACCCGAATTCCTGGAGATATCCCTGATAATTTTCCCTATCCCTATCCGTTTTCTGAACTCAAGCAAATCTTTAGCATCCAGGTTTACAACTATCGCCCCCTTGTCCTTTGCCCTGGCAACAGCTACAGCATATCTTTGTCCTTCATTAAACTCAGCATCTTTTAATCCTATGATCAATTCATCAGTAGCTCCGGTTAAAATTGGTTCAATTTCTTCAAACCGGTTTATGCTATCCTCTCCAAGCATATGACCGGGTTCAGGAATGCGGTTTGATAATATTCTGTTCCCCCGTTTATCGAAAAGATTAATCCTATATAAATTATTCTCGTTACCGATATTGATCAATCTTTGCCGGCTTAAAATGCCTGCAGAATCAAGTTCCTTGATTAAACGTGCATTATTCAACAGCCGTTCGGTAATCAGGTCCTCAATTTCGAATCCCGAATTTATTGTATTAACAGAACTTTCGGTTATAGTTTCAATTAATGCGCGTGACTGCTCATTAAGAACATGGTACATTTCATCTTTACTCTGTCGTAGTTCAAGGTAGGCGGAAATTATCAGCACAATCCCAATGATTACTGTAATTGCGATAACTGCGGAAGGGTGTAATTTAATATTCCATTTCACACTATTCTCCTAG